>NZ_JBSFYC010000012.1:0-146548 GCF_053595675.1 Streptomyces sp. NPDC002446
GGACATCGTCTCCAACTCCTGGGGCGACATCGAGGCGAACGATGTCCGGACGTAAAGCGAAGCAGTCCGGACACCCTGCCCCGGAGGACCGTCACCGGCAGCCGAACAGCCCCGCGCAGCGGCACCGCTCGCCGCAGGCGCAACGGCGAGAAACCCCCACGGCGCCGCAGACAAAAATGTTGGGGAGTCAACCACGCAGCGCCATCCCCAACGGCGTGCGCTCGTAAAAGACCTCGTGTCCGTGGCGCCGCGCGACCAGCAGACCGGCATCGCGCAGTACGGACAGGTGCGCCGAGACCGACGACGGGGCCAGGGCGAGGCGGTGGGCCAGGGCGGTCGTCGTCGAGGGCGCGTCGAGGGCGGCCAGTACGGCGGCGCGGTTCGCGCCCAGCAGCCGGGCCAGCGCCGGGCCCGTCTCCGGCTCGCTCCACAGTCCGCCGATCCCGCGCGCCGGATAGATGACGGTCGGCTGCCACGGCGGATCGAAGCCGCTCACCACGTCCGGCCATACGAAGACGCTGGGCAGCAGCAGCACCCCGCGGCCCTCCAGGTCCTGCATCTGGACGAAGTCGATCCGCGTCCGCACCGTGAGCGTGTCGCCCGACCAGGACACCAGCGGATGCAGATCGGCGAACAGCCGCTGCAGTCCGCCGCTCGCCAACTGGCGTGACCGGTAGGCGATCTCGGCCTCCAGCAGCGCCCGCAGCCGCGGCCAGTCCGGTGCGAGCAGCGCCTGCCAGGCCCGCTCGGTGACCTCGGCCAGCTCGCGGATCGCCGCCGCCGGATCCGCCAGCGCCGCACGGCCGCGCTCCGACTCCAGGGCACCGGGCGTGCACGCCAGGGACTTGGCCATCTCGGCGCGGGCGAGCGCCGGATCGGTGGCCCGCAGCCGCGCCAGCTCCTCGTCGAAACCGGCCGTCGGGGTGTCCGGCGGGCGGCCCAGGAAGTCCGGTGTGTAGCCGGGCGGCGGCGACGGCATGAACAGCCACAGCGGCGTCAGATCCAGCCCCGCCAGCGTCTCGCGCATCCGGCGCAGCCACGGTGTGTGATAGCCGTGCCGGTCGGCGCGCCGCAGGGTCCGTACCGCCTCGTGCGTCTCGCACAGCGGCGAGACGGCGAAGCGGATACGGAGCAGATCGTCGGCGCCGAAGTGCAGATGCAGTGGCATGGCCGAGTGCCCCCCAGGATTCGGCGGTAGCCGAAAGACTACGGCGCCAGGCCGGCGCCCGGCAGGCTGCCGCCATGCCCAGGAGGACCACGGGGCCCGTACCACCGGGCCGCACGCCGCCCTGCCCTGACGAGGGCGCTTCCGCCGGTGCCGGACCCGGCCGCCCGCCCGGCTACCGCGCCGTCTTCGCCGTCCCCGAGTTCCGCTGCGTCTTCGCCGCGCACCTGCTGTCCAGCCTCGGCGTGGTCGTCTGCGAGATCGCGCTGTCCGTCCTGGTCTTCGAGCTGACCGACTCGCCGCTGCTCAGCGCCCTGACGTTCGCCCTCGGGCTGCTGCCCTACGTCGTCGGCGGCACGCTGCTGTCGGCCGTCGCCGACCGGTATCCGGCCCGCCGGGTGCTGGTGGTCTGCGATGTGCTGTGCGCGCTGGCCGCGGCCGGGATGGTGGTGCCCGGCGCGCCGGTCGTGGCGCTGCTCGCGCTGCGCTGTGTGATCGCCGCCATCGCACCGGTCTTCGCCGGCACCCGTGCCGCGACGCTGGGCGAGATCCTCGGCGAGGGCGAACTCTTCGTGCTGGGGCGCTCGGTGATCCGCATCGTCAACCAGAGCGCGCAGCTCGCCGGGTTCGGGGCCGGGGGCCTGCTGCTCGCCGTGGCCTCCCCCGGGGCGGTGCTGGCGGTCACCGCCGGGACGTTCCTGGGCTCGGCGCTGCTGCTGCGGCTGGGGACGCTGGCCCGCCCGCCGCGGAACCGCGCCCCGGGCACAGAGCGCAGCACGCTGCTGGGGGCCTCCCTGGGCGGTGTCCGCCGGCTGCTGTCCGACCGCAGGGTCCGCGCGCTGCTGCTGCTGACGTGGCTGCCGCCGGCGTTCGTCGTCGTCCCCGAGGCACTGCTGATCCCCTACGCCGACCTGCTCGGCGCCGGCCCGGCGGCCGCCGGGCTGCTGATGTGCAGCATGCCCGTCGGCGCGGTGCTCGCCGAGAGCCTGGCCGGCTCGCTCCTCGGCGCCAGGGGCCGCGCCCGGCTCACCTTCCCGATGGGCGTCTTCGCCGTGCTGCCCTCCCTGGGCTTCGCCGCGCAGCCCTCGCTCGGCTGGGCGGTGCTGTTGCTGGTGCTGACCGGCACCGGGATCTCGTACAACTTCGGTGTCGACCGCTGGTTCGTCGCCGCGGTCCCGGAGAAGCTGCTGGGGCAGGCGATGACGCTGACGCAGGCGGGACGGATGACGGTCATGGGCCTGGCCATGGGCGCGGCCGGCGTCGCCGCGGAGTACGCGCCCCTGCGGATCGTGATGCCGGCGGCGGGAGTGGTGGGGGTGGTGTGCGTCGGGGCGGTGATCGCCGAGGTGCGGCGTACGCGGACCGGCCGCTGAGCGCGTCCGGTCTCCGCACGCTCAGCGGTCGTGCGGAGACCGAAAACTGAGACAAGGCTGACCACAATGTGACCGCCGGGTAGTGTCGGAGGCGTGCCGAAGCCGCTCAGCCTTGCTTTCGATCCCATCGCGCGCGCCGACGAACTGTGGCAGCAGCGATGGGGCGCCGTGCCCTCGATGGCCGCGATCACCTCGATCATGCGCGCCCATCAGATCCTGCTGTCCGAGGTGGACGCGGTGGTCAAGCCGTACGGGCTGACCTTCGCGCGCTATGAGGCGCTGGTGCTGCTGACCTTCTCCAAGGCCGGTGAGCTGCCGATGTCGAAGATCGGCGAGCGGCTGATGGTGCACCCGACCTCGGTGACCAACACCGTCGACCGGCTGGTGAAGTCCGGGCTGGTGGCCAAGCGGCCCAACCCCAACGACGGTCGCGGCACGCTCGCCTCGATCACGGACAAGGGGCGCGAGGTGTGCGACGCGGCGACCCGGGACCTGATGGCGATGGACTTCGGGCTGGGGGCGTACGACGCCGAGGAGTGCGCGGAGATCTTCGCGATGCTGCGGCCGCTGCGGGTCGCGGCGGAGGACTTCAAGGACGAGTGACGGGCGCCCGGTCTCCCAGGGGGCGGTGAAGATCGCCCCGGAACGGGTGGTTACGCTCGGGGGCATGAAGCGAAGCGTCCTGACCCGTTACCGGGTGATGGCCTACATCACCGCCGTGATGCTGCTGGTGCTCAGCACGTGCATGATCTTCAAGTACGGCTTCGGGATGGGCAAGGACCTCACCCTCGTCGTCTCCCAGGTCCACGGCGTGCTCTACATCATCTACCTGGTCTTCGCCTTCGACCTGGGCTCCAAGGCCAAGTGGCCGTTCGGCAAGCTGCTGTGGGTGCTGGTGTCCGGCACGATCCCCACCGCCGCGTTCTTCGTCGAGCGCAAGGTCGTGCGGGAGGTCGAGCCGCTGATCGCCGGTAACGCTCCGGAGCCGGTCAAGGTCTGACGGCGGCAGCCGCAGCCGCAGCTCCCAGCGCCCGTCCCCTCCTGGACGGGCGCTTTTCGCGTTCCCGCGGCCGCTCCGGGTCGGCTACGCACCGTAATCGACCGCGCCCCGCACCCCCGACTCGCGCCTCTCCCGTCGACAATTACTAGGACGTCCTAGTAAATTCGAAGGTATGGACGCTGACGCGATCGATGAAGGCCGCCGTCGCTGGCAGGCTCGGTATGACGCTGCCCGGAAGCGGGACGCGGACTTCACCACGCTCTCGGGTGATCCCGTCGAGCCCGCGTACGGGCCCCGGCCCGGCGACACGGTCGAGGGGTTCGAGCGGATCGGCTGGCCGGGCGAGTACCCCTTCACACGGGGTCTGTACCCGACCGGCTACCGGGGGCGGACCTGGACGATCCGCCAGTTCGCCGGCTTCGGCAACGCCGAGCAGACCAACGAGCGCTACAAGATGATCCTGAAGGCGGGCGGGGGCGGCCTCTCCGTCGCCTTCGACATGCCGACCCTGATGGGCCGCGACTCCGACGATCCGCGCTCGCTCGGCGAGGTCGGGCACTGCGGTGTGGCCATCGACTCGGCGGCCGACATGGAGGTGCTCTTCAAGGACATCCCGCTGGGCGACGTCACGACCTCCATGACGATCTCGGGGCCCGCCGTCCCCGTCTTCTGCATGTACCTCGTGGCCGCCGAGCGGCAGGGGGTCGACCCGGGCGTCCTCAACGGCACGCTCCAGACGGACATCTTCAAGGAGTACATCGCGCAGAAGGAGTGGCTCTTCCAGCCGGAGCCGCATCTGCGGCTGATCGGCGACCTGATGGAGCACTGCTCGCGCGAAATCCCCGCGTACAAGCCGCTGTCGGTGTCCGGCTACCACATTCGCGAGGCGGGAGCCACGGCCGCGCAGGAGCTGGCGTACACCCTGGCGGACGGCTTCGGCTATGTGGAACTGGGCCTCAGCCGCGGCCTGGACGTCAACACCTTCGCTCCCGGGCTTTCCTTCTTCTTCGACGCGCATCTCGATTTCTTCGAGGAGATCGCCAAATTCCGGGCGGCCCGCAGAATCTGGGCCCGCTGGATGCGCGACGTATACGGCGCGACGAGCGAAAAGGCGCAGTGGCTGCGGTTCCACACCCAGACGGCCGGTGTTTCGCTGACCGCGCAGCAGCCGTACAACAACGTCGTACGCACCGCGGTCGAGGCGCTGGCGGCGGTGCTGGGCGGTACGAACTCGCTGCACACCAACGCCCTGGATGAAACTCTCGCACTGCCCAGTGAGCAGGCCGCGGAAATCGCGCTGCGCACCCAGCAGGTGCTGATGGAGGAGACCGGCGTCGCCAATGTCGCCGATCCGCTGGGCGGTTCCTGGTTCATCGAGCAGCTGACGGACCGGATCGAGGCGGACGCGGAGAAGATCTTCGACCAGATAAGGGAGCGCGGCGCCCGCACGGTGCCGGACGGAAAGCACCCCATCGGGCCGATGACCTCCGGAATTCTGCGGGGAATCGAGGACGGCTGGTTCACCGGCGAGATCGCCGAGTCCGCCTTCCGCTACCAGCAGGCGCTGGAAAAGGGCGAGAAGAAGGTCGTCGGCGTCAACTGCCACCACGGCTCGGTCACCGGCGACCTGGAGATCCTGCGGGTCAGCCACGAGGTCGAACGGGAGCAGGTGCGGGTGCTCGCGGAGCGCAAGGCGGCCCGCGACGACGCCCGGGTCGAGGCCGCGCTGAAGGCGATGCTGGCCGCGGCCCGGGACGGCGGCAACATGATCGAGCCGATGCTGGAGGCCGTACGGGCCGAGGCGACGCTGGGCGAGATCTGCGGGACGCTGCGGGACGAGTGGGGCATCTACACCGAACCGGCGGGGTTCTGACGCGCCCTCACCGTGTGCGACGCCCCGGGGGTACCCGCCCCCGGGGCGTCGCCCGTGTGGCGCGCCGGCAGGCCCGCTCAGCCGAGTCCGGGCAGGACGTGTCCCAGCACGTTGCTGACGACGAACGTGCCGACGAGGACCGCTGCCGTGCTGGTGAGCACGATCGTGCGGGTTCGCGTACCCGCGGTCGCGCGCCAGGTCTCCCGGAACTGCCGGAAGGTGACGCCGTCCGAGCCGAAGCCGGTGAGCCTGACGAAGAGCGCCACGGGGATGTAGAGCAGGACCCCGAAGGCGCACATGAAGTTCGCCGAGACCTGCGCGCCGTCGGCCAGGAGGTAGCCCGACGTCAGGAGCCCGAGAACGCCGGCGTCGTTGTGCTGGACCGACAGGCTGGTGCCTGCGTCGTAGTCCTTGTTGAAGCTGTCCAGGGACGCCTTGTCGTCGACGGTGCTCCCGCCGTCCGGGCGGAAGACTCCGGAGCATTCGAATTCATTCGTGGGTTTGTTCGAACGCCTGGTGGGGGCTTCCTCCGTGCACTCCTTGACCGTGAATGTTCCGTGGGTGCCCGTGAGGCCCGCCGCGGTCAGTCCTTTCATGACAAATACGGTGCTCGCCAGCAGAACGATGATGAGGAGCCCCCATCCGATCCATCGCATCCTGAATGAGGTTTTTCCGGACATGCGGCGGGGCGTGGGCATGGCGGATTGTTCCCTTTCCTGGTGGCTGACGGGGGCGACGTCCATTTCCGGTAGCGCGTCGGGCGGAAGTGGTGCGTCACATGTGAAAAGGATCTTCACGGCTCGGTCACTTCCGCCGCGGCGGGCATCGGATACCGTACGCCATGCGATTTATCCGATCCTTACGCCGCAGATGAAGGGGGACTCATGGCAGGCTCCGGGTACGACGTCGATCCGGCCGTCCTCAAGACGCAGGGCGGCGTTTTCGGTGATATCGGCTCCGAATTCGGTACGGCCGCAAAGAAGTTGAAGGCGGCTCTCAAGGATGCCGAGGAGTGGGGCAGCGACGAGTTCGTCACGATCTTCAATGACTTCTACAAGCCGGTGAGTGAGGGCATCGTCGATTCGATGCCGCATCTCGGTGAGGAAATCTCCAAGATCGGCGAAAAGCTGGCTGCGATGGGCGCGCGCTATGCCGCCATCGAGCACGACCAGCAGCAGCACCTCGACACATACGCGGCCAGCCGTCCCGACATCACGGGCTGACGCGGCATCGGTCCGGTCCGCCCCACCTGTGCCACCGCACCGACGTTCCAACGATCACGCGCTTCCGGGGGAGTGACTCACCGTGGCCACCATCATGCTTCCGACAGAGGTCGACTGGATCCTCGACCTCCTGGGCTTCCAGTGGCCCAATGTCGACGAAGACAAGATGCGGGAGGCGGCCGAGGCCTGGAGCCACTTCGCCGAGGCCTGCCGGCAGGCGGCATCGGACGGCGCCACCGCCGCGAACACCGTGCGCGGCGCCAACTCCGGTGAGGCCGTCGAGGGGTTCAACAACCACTGGAACAAGTTCGCGGGCGACGCCGGGTTCCTCGACGACGCTGCCGACGCCGCCGAGACGATCGCCGTCCTGCTCCAGGTGGTGGCCATGATCGTCATGATCATGAAGATCGCGGTGATCGTGCAGCTCATCGCGCTGGCGATCGAGCTGGCGATGGCCCAGGCCGCCGCGCCGGTCACGCTGGGCGCCTCCGAGGCCGGGGCGGCCGCGGCCACCGCGACCACCCGGACGATCGTCCGCAAGATCTTCGACGAGGCGAAGACGAAGATCGTTCAGGCCGTCAAGGAGGCCCTGGCGAAGGAGCTGCGGAAGAACTGGAAGGACATGCTCAAGGACCTGGGCCTGGACCTCGCCAAGGACGCGGCCAAGAAGCTCGGGGGAAACCTCGCCTCGCAGGGCATCAAGAACTACTTCGGGGCGCAGGACGGGCTCGACGTCAAGGACGCGGCGAAGGCGGCGGCCAACCCCGTGGTGGAGAAGGCCAAGGACGTCGGCAAGGTCGGCACCGGTGCGTACCACATGGCCGAGGGCGTCGGCGAGATGGCGCAGGGCGACTTCGCCAAGGGCGGCAAGGACTTCCTCGCGGGGCAGCAGGAGACCGCCGACGGCGCCAAGAGCGTCTACGACATCGCCTACAAGAAGAAGGGGGAGGCGCCGGCCGAGGGCGACGGTACGGGCGGCGGCTCGTCGTCCGACGGCGATGCGGGCTCCGGGGGTTCGTCGGGCTCGTCGTCCGACGGCGGTTCCGGCGGTTCATCCTCCTCCGGCGGTGGCGCCGACGGGTCGTCGGCCGCCCCGGCGGGCGGTACGAGGTCCCGCCTCGCGGACGGCATTCCCGACACCGAAGCCGCCGACCAGGACGGCGAGAGCGACCAGGGCGAGGCCGCGCGCGTCCGCAACGCCTTCGGCTGACACACCGGTCGGCCCCCACGGAGAGGAACCCCCAGAACCCCATGAGCACCAACAGCGCCTTCACCGCGCCCGGCGACCGCGACTACCCCGTCGAGGAGCGGGACCTCTCCGAGGAGCAGAACGAGCATCTGACGACGTCTCTGCGGGCCGTGCGGAACAACCCCTCCGCACCGCCCGCCCTTCAGGACCTCGCGCGCAAGATGCTGGGCGGGCGGCTGGAGATGAAGGACGTCCTCGACGATCCGGCCGGGTACCGGGTCCTCACCGACGGGATCGCCGGGATGCGGGAGAGCTGGCGGTCGATGTCGCCGCAGGACCGGCAGGCGGTGCGGGCGAGGGTCGAGGAGAAGGCCGAGGAGGCGGCGGCCGACGGTGCCGGTGCCGCGTACCGGCCTCGGTGAACGGCACGGCGGCGTCGAACGGCACGGCCGCGCTGGGCGGCACGGCGTCCGCCACACCGGGAGGCACGTCGGCTACGGCTTCCCGGCCGACATCCGCAGCCGGAACACCGCCCCGCCCCCCGGGGCGCGTTCGGCGGTGAGGTCGGCGGCGTGGGCGTGGGCGATCTGGCGGGCCATGGCGAGGCCCAGGCCGGAGCCGGGCAGGGCGCGGGCCGAGTCGGCGCGGTAGAAGCGGTCGAAGACGTGGGGGAGGTCCTCGGGGGCGATGCCGGGGCCGTGGTCCCTGATGGTCAGCTCCAGCGCACCCGGTACGGCGGTGAGCGCGGTGTCCACCGGGCCGCCGGGCGGGGAGAACTTCGCGGCGTTGTCGAGGAGGTTGGACAGCAGCCGGGTGAGGCGGGCGGGCACGCCGGGGACGGCCACCTCGGTGGCGGCCGGTTCGATGTCGGTCGTGAAGGCGACCTCCGGCCAGTGCTCGCGGGCGGCGGCCACCGCATGCTCCAGGAGGGCGGCCGGGCGTACCTGTTCGACCAGGGGCTGCGGCTCCTCGTCGCGGGCCAGCTCGATCAGATCGTTGACGAGGGTGGTGACCTCGCGCAGCTGGCGGCCCAGGGCGGACGAGGCGCGGTCGCGCTGCGCGGCCGTCAAACGGTCGGCGCGGGCCAGCAGTTCGGCGTTGGTACGGAGCGCGGTCAGCGGTGTGCGCAGCTCATGGGAGGCGTCGGCGACCAGCCGGCGCTGGGCGGTGACGGACTGTTCGAGTGCGCCGAGCATGCTGTTGAACGTGGCGGCGAGGCGGGTGACCTCGTCTTCGCGGGCCGCCGGACCGGCGGGCAGCTCGATGCGGTGGCGGGGGTCGCGGGTGGCGGCGATGCGCTCCGCGGTGGCGGTCAGGCGGGCGACCGGGGCCAGGCCCGTACGGGAGACCCAGTAGCCCAGCGCGGCGGCCAGCAGGACGCCGGCCCCGCCGACCCCCAGCAGCGCCCCGGCGGCCTGCCGTACGCCGCGGTCGACGGTGTCGGAGCGCAGCGCGACCTGGAGCGCCAGGTCCTTGCCGGGGTGGCGGGTGGTGTAGACGCGGACCGGGTGCCCGGCGATCGTGAACTCGCCGTAGTACGCCGCCTGCCGGCCGGACGCGACCTTCCGGGTGTCGTCGGTGACGGGCAGCGCGTACGGCTTGCGCGGGTCCGCGGCCCGGTCGGCCGGGACGATCTGGATGCACGGCGAGGCCGGGTAGCGGCAGGTCGTCTCGCCCGCCGTCGGCCCCCAGTCGCGGGTCTGCTGGGCGTACTGGGTCGCCACCTGGGCCAGATTCAGCTTGAGCTGACGGGTCATCTGGTAGTTGATGATGACGAACGCGGCGGCGCAGACGCCGAGGGCCACCACGGCCACGGCGGCGGAGGCGGCGAGCGCGAGACGGGTGCGCAGGGGTCTGCGGCGCCGCCATCTGCCGCCCAGGCCGCGGGTGCCGGTCACCGGACCTCCGGGTGGTCCAGGCGGTAGCCGACGCCGTGCACGGTGTGCACCAGGCGCGGCTCGCCGCCGGCCTCCAGTTTGCGGCGCAGATAGCCGATGTACACGGCCAGGGAGTTGGAGTCGGGCCCGAAGTCGTGGCCCCAGACGCGTTCCAGGATCATCTCGCGCGGCAGCACCTGGCCGGGGTGCAGCAGCAGGAGTTCCAGCAGCGCCCATTCGGTGCGGCTGAACTCCAGGGGGCGGCCCGCCCGGTGGCCGCTGCGGGTCAGCGGGTCGACGACCAGATCCCCGAACGAGAGCCGGGTGTCCTCGGCCGCGCTGACCGAGGCGCGGCGCAGCAGGGCCCGGACCCGGGCCACCAGCTCGTCCAGCGCGAACGGTTTGACGAGGTAGTCGTCGGCGCCCGCGTCGAGTCCGTCGACCCGTTCGCTGACCGAGTCCAGCGCGGTCAGGACGAGGATCGGCGTGCGGTCGTCCACGGCGCGCAGCCGGCGGCACACGGCCAGCCCGTCCAGGACGGGCATCATCACGTCCAGCACGAGGGCGTCCGGCTGCCAGGCCGCGACCTCCGAGAGGGCGGCCAGGCCGTCGGCCGCGCCGCGTACCGCATAGCCCTCCACGGCGAGGCCGTCCGCCACGGCGGCGCGTACCTCCGGTTCGTCGTCGACGACCAGGATCTTGGGGGCCGGGGTGGCGCCGGGCTGGGGCGGCGGGGGCAAGGGCATGGTCATAGGCTGCCAAACACCTCTCTTAGAACGTTCTTAGGGCGCCTCGCGAGCGTGGCGGCCATGCGCACACCACTCTCGGTCGTGATCGGTGCGGGCGGCACCGGCGGCCATATCTATCCCGGCCTCGCCCTCGCCGACGCGCTCCGCCGGGCCGTCCCCGATGCGGTGATCTCCTTCGTCGGCACCGAACGCGGGCTGGAGACGCGGCTGATCCCGCAGGCCGGGTACCGGCTGCACACCGTCGACATGATCCCCTTCGACCCCTCGCTCGGCGCCCGGCGCTATCTGCTGCCGGCCGCGCTGCTGAAGTCCGGCGCCCAGTGCCGGGCCATCCTCAAAGAGCAGGGCGCGCAGGTCGCGGTCGGTATGGGCGGCTATCCGAGCGCCCCGGTGATCGTCGGCGCGCGGCTGGCCGGGCTGCCGAGCCTGATCCATGAGTCCAACGCGGTGCCCGGCCGGGCCAACAAGTTCGCCGCCCGGCTCACCCCGCACCTCGCCCTCGCCTTCGACCGCAGCCGGCCGTATCTGGCCGGCGGGGAGCGCGCCGAGACGGTGGGGATGCCGCTGGTCGGACCGCTGGCCGAGCTGGACCGTGCGGCCCTGCGGCCGGCCGCCCGGCGGGCGCTGGGCGTCCCGGACGGGGCGCGGCTGCTGCTGGTCAACGGCGGGAGCCTGGGCGCGGCCCGGCTCACCGAGGCCGCGGTGGGACTCGCCGCCCGCCACCGGGCGCGTACCGACCTGCGGCTGCTGATCAAGACGGGGCCCGCGGCACTGGAGGAGACCCGGGCCCTGCTGGCGGCCAACGGAGGCGCGGCCGTGGCCGAGGCCGTGCCGTATGTGGACCGGATGGATCTGGCGTACGCCGCCGCCGACCTCGTGGTGTGCCGGGCCGGTTCGGCGACCGTCGCCGAGCTGGCCACGATCGGGATGCCGGCCGTCCTGGTGCCGTACCCCCATGCGCCCGGCGACCACCAGACACACAACGCCCGGGTGCTCTCCGACGGCGGGGCGGCGCTGCTGCTGCCCGACGCCGAGACCTCGGCCGAGCGGCTGGACGCGCTGGTCACCCCGCTGCTCGACGATCCCCGCCGGCTCGCCGCGATGGGCGCGGCCGCCGACCCCGGCACCCATGCGCGCGCCGCCGATCTGCTCGCCGCCAAGGCGCTGGCACTGGCCGGGCACCCCCACGCACCCCACCTGAGCACCAACCTGAAGGAGTCAGCATGAGCAGCAGCAGTACACAGCAGTGGGCGGGCCGCAAGGTCCTGGTCACCGGGGCGGAGGGGTTCATCGGCTCGGCCCTGGTCGACCTGCTGGTCGAGGCGGGTGCCGAGGTGCGCGCCCTGGTGCACTACAAGCCGTACGCGGAGAAGGGCAGCCTGGCGCGCTACCTCGGGCCGGGCAGCGGGGTCGAGATGGTCGCGGGCGACGTCCGGGACGCGGGCCGGGTGATGGACGCGGTCGCGGGCTGCGACACCGTCTTCCATCTGGCCGCACTGATCGGGATCCCGTACAGCTATGACTCACCGGGCGCGTATGTGCAGACGAACGTGGTGGGTACGGAGAACGTCGCGGAGGCCTGTCGCCGGCACGCCGTACGGCGGCTGGTGCACACCTCCACCAGCGAGGTCTACGGCACCGCGCTGACCGCGCCGATCGGCGAGGACCACCCGCTGCAGCCGCAGTCGCCGTACTCCGCGTCGAAGATCGGCGCGGACATGATGGCGCTGTCGCACTGGCACGCGTTCGAGCTGCCGGTGACGGTGGTGCGGCCCTTCAACACGTACGGGCCCCGGCAGTCCGCGCGCGCCGTGATCCCCACGATCCTCGCGCAACTCCACTCCGGCGCCCGGCAGATCAGGCTCGGGTCGCTGACCCCGACCCGGGACTTCACCTACGTCACGGACACCGCGGCCGGATTCCTGGCGATGGCGGACTGCGACCGGGCGCTGGGGCAGGTCGTCAACCTCGGTACCGGACGCGAGATCTCGATCGGGGCGCTCGCCGAGGCGCTGATCGCGGCCTCCGGCCGGGAAGCGGAGGTGGTCGTCGATCCGGCGCGGCTGCGGCCCTCGGGCAGCGAGGTCGAGCGACTGCTTTCGGACAACTCCCGGGCCCGCGAGTGGGCTTCGTGGCGGCCGGAGGTCTCCTTGGAGGAGGGACTGAAGCGGACCTCGGCGTGGGTCGCGGAGAACCTGCACCTTTTCGCGGCGGACCGCTACCAGGTCTGACCGCTACCAGGTCTGACCGCTACCAGGTCTGACCGGCCGGTCCGGTCTGCCGCACTCCGGACCCCGGGCGGGCCGTCATTCGGCCCGTCCGGCCAGACCGCCCAGCAGCAGCGCCGTGAAGCCGCGCGACCACTCCTCGTCCACCGGCTCCGCGCTCACCAGCACCCGGTGCACCACCGCGCCCGCCACCACGTCGAAGATCAGGTCCGCGGTGGCGGCGGCCGCCGCGGGGTCCGTCTCCGGCGGCAGCTCGCCCCGTTCCTGGGCCCGCGAGCGCCCCCTCAGCACCAGCCGCTTCTGACGGTCGACGATCGCCGAGCGGATCCGTTCGCGCAGCGCCTCGTCGGTGGTGGACTCGGCGACCACGGCCATCAGCGCCGTCTTGGTCTCGGGCCGCGCGAGCAGCGCGCCGAACTGGAGCACCACCCCCTCGATATCGGCCCGCAGACAGCCCCGGTCGGGGAGTTCGAGCTCGTCGAAGAGGACCGCCACGGCGTCCACGACGAGCTCGTTCTTGTTGGCCCAGCGCCGGTAGAGCGTCGTCTTGGCGACGCCGGCGCGGGCCGCCACCTCGCTCATGGTCAGCCGCCCCCAGCCCAGGTCGACGAGCGCGGCACGGGTGGCGCGGAGGATCGCCTGGCCGGTCTCGGCGCTGCGCGGGCGGCCCGTGCGGCCTTTCCGGGGGCTGGCGGAGTGGCACATGCGGGCGACCATACCGGCCGGTAGGCGAACGGCGGCCGTGAGGGAGATCACTGCGCATGGCGCGGGAACCGGTCCCGCGCGGGGCGGTGGCGAGTTACGCTACGGGTCGTAGCGTAAGAGCGATAACCACTGGCCGTGGGTGGGGACCCATGGCCGCGCAGGGCGGCCCTGCTCGGGCCGATGCAGTACCGAACACCGCACATGCCGCGTCGCCGACCGCATCGCTTTCCGGATCGCTTTTCGGAACGGACCGCCCAGGGGGGAGGATGGACCCATGCAGCCACGCAATATGTCCATGAGTGGAGTCGTCGACCTCGCCGCGGTGAAGGCGGCCGGCGAAGCGAAGCAGAAGGCGGAGCAGGCCCGCGCCGAGGCCGCCCGCACGGGCCGGGCGCCGGCGAGCGGTGCCCGCCTGGTGTTCGACGTCGACGAGGCGGGGTTCCAGCAGGACGTCCTGCAGCGCTCCACCGAGGTCCCGGTGGTCATCGACTTCTGGGCCGAGTGGTGCGAGCCGTGCAAGCAGCTGGGTCCGCTGCTGGAGCGTCTCGCGGGGGAGTACGCCGGCAAGTTCGTGCTGGCCAAGATCGACGTCGACACCAACCAGATGCTGTTCCAGCAGTTCGGGGTGCAGGGCATCCCGGCGGTCTTCGCGGTGGTCGCCGGCCAGCCGATCCCGCTGTTCCAGGGCGCGGCTCCGGAGGCGCAGATCCGGCAGGTCCTCGACCAGCTGGTGCAGGCCGCCGAGCAGCAGTTCGGCATCGTCGGGGCGCCCGTCGACCCGGAGGCCGCGGGTGAGCAGGCGGCGGCCGAGGCGCCGGTGCCGGCCGGTCCGTACGACGCGCTGCTGGAGGCCGCGAGCCAGGCGCTGGACTCCGGCGATCTGGGCGGTGCCGTCCAGGCGTACAAGAACGTGCTGGCCGACGACCCGGCCAACCCGGAGGCCAAGCTCGGCCTCGCGCAGGCCGAACTGCTGCGCCGGGTGCAGGACCTGGATCCGCAGGCGGTGCGCAAGGAGGCCGCGGACAACCCGGCCGATGTGCCGGCGCAGATCCGGGCCGCGGACCTCGACCTGGTCGGCGGTCATGTCGAGGACGCGTTCGGGCGGCTGATCGACGCGGTGCGGCGGACGGCCGGCGAGGACCGGGACGCCGCGCGGGTGCGGCTGCTGGAGCTGTTCGACGTCATCGGGACGGACGATCCGCGGGTGACGGCGGCGCGTACCGCGCTTGCCAGAGTGCTGTTCTGACCCACTGTCCTACCGGGTGCCCGCTTCTGACCTGTACGGGCTCCGTGAGTTGACCGAACAAACGGCGCTGCGGCCACGTTTTACCAAAACTTGGTAAACGTGGCCGCTGTTACTTGGAGTAAGTCTTCCCCACCCCCTTGCGGCGTTCTGTCCGCAATTGCCGCGTGTCTGTTCGCGGTCAGCGACGACCCTGTGTGCCTGGGCGATCCCGGTCCGTCGAACCTCGGTTATCTGGCCGTTACCCGCAAGTAACGAGCCTCTTGTGTCCAGAGCGTGAATGGACCACGATCGGCGACGCTCGGTCCATTCCCGCAGCCCGGCATCCGGTCGGCGCCGCGGGGCACTTGGGTCCCCACCGAGTGGCCGGCGGCAGTGGTGCCGGCCGTGGACAGGGGGGTCTCTGCCCCATCCGGCAGGGCCTGTCCAGGAGGTTGCGCGAGAGCGTGGCCAGTGGTTGTCGCTCGGGGGTGATCGCCGGTGTTCGGAACACGATGTGCCTCCGAGAACGGGCGCTCTCCTTCCCGAGGACGTAGCACTTCTCCCATCCCAGGTACCGCCCCGATACGGCGGCCGGTACCGGAGATGTACGTCCGAGAAGGAGGAAAGTCATGGAGTCCCTGGCTCGTGGCGGGACCAGATGGAAGCGGTTCGCCGTTGTCATGGTGCCGAGCGTGGCGGCGACCGCCGCGATCGGTGTCGCCCTCTCGCAGGGTGCGCTCGCGGCGTCGTTCAGCGTGTCCGGCCAGCAGTTCAAGGTCACTACGGACCGGCTGGACGGCACCGGCTTCGTCCAGTACGGAGCCATTGACGCCCAGAAGGGCGGCAAGCAGATCCCGGTCGCGGTCTCGGGTTTCTCGAGCGCCAAGATCAAGAATCTGTGCCAGTCGGTGGTCGTTCCGGTCCCGGTCTTCGGCGATGTGTCGATGAAGCTGTCGGCCGGTGGCGGTGACACGCCCGTCGAGGCGAAGAACCTCTACATCGACCTCGACCAGCTGGACGCGGACGCGACCTTCAACAACATCGACATCGGTGTTGCTGCGGGCTCGGCGACCAAGGGTCCGGGCATGCACAAGGGCGACAAGGCCGACCCGGGCTCGTTCGCCCAGCAGGCCGACTCGGCCACGCTCACCCACGTCAAGCAGACGGCCTGGGCGACCACGGCCGGCACGTTCAAGCTCAGCGGCCTGAAGATGAGCGTCGCCAAGGGCAAGAACGAGTGCTTCTGACGCACTGAGCGTACGGGTGCGGGGGCAGAGCCCGCGGTGACACAAGCCGTTCCCCGTGCCCGTACGCCGGGTAGCGCCAAGAGGACACTCCAGCTCAGAACCACCGATTTGCCAGTCCCGAGGAGCTGAACGACATGAGCGAGCCTCGCGAGCGAATTATCGATATGTGCGCGCCGCGCGAATGCAAGGCCGAGCGAAGCGAGGTTCCGGCATGAGCGCCGAGACGCGACCACGGCTGATCGATTCCGTTGGCCGGAAGCGGATTTCGTTCCGGGAGTGGCGCGGACACCGCCCGTTCTGGGGCGGTTTGCTGACACTGCTGGCCGGCATCCCGATCATGTACATCCCTTACGCGAACCTCACGATCGGTTCCCTGACCGTCCGCATGGCAACCACCGCCGGTGCCGGCTCGCTGATCATCGGCGTACTGCTGGTCGTGCTCGGCCTGACCATGTGGTTCCAGCCGGCCTCGCGCGTCTTCGCGGGCGTGGCGGCGATCCTGCTCGCCCTGGTCTCCCTGGTCGTCTCGAACTTCGGCGCCTTCCTGGTCGGCTTCCTGATGGGGCTGATCGGCGGTGCGCTGGGCGTCTCCTGGGCACCGGGCACGGCCGAACGCGGCGGGGACGAGGCCGATGAGCCGGCCCGCACCGTCGCCGGGCCCGTGGTCGCCGCCGACCCGGCCCCGGCCGGTCCCGGGCTGGGCGGCGGACTGGACGGCCTGTCAGGAACGAGCCCGACCAACGGAACGAACGGGAGGCACCGTGCCGGGTGACGAGCTGCATGAGGAGAACGCAGCCGCCGGGGCGAGAACCGGGCCGAGGCACGCGGCGCCGAGGAAGCCGCTGCTGACTCGGCTGCATGTGCCCGCGGGGAAGGCGATAGCCATCGCCGCCATGCCCTCTGCCGTGCTCATGGGGATGGGGCTGACGCCCCAGATGGCGATCGCCAAGCCGGGGCCGCCCGAGAGTCCCTTCAAGAAGGGCCCGTGCGTCACCGCTCCGGACAAGGTGGAGGGCAAGGACGCCCAGTCCAAGGACGGGGCGAAGGACGAGCCGGGCGGCAAGGCGACCACCCAGCCGTCCGCCGAGCCCTCCGCACCGCCCTCGCCCGCACCCTCCGCCGGCAAGGACGCGGACGAGAAGCCGGAACCCGCGCCTTCCGCCTCCCAGAAGACCGACGAGCCCTCGGCTCCCGCGACGCCGTCGCCGTCGGCCTCCGAGGAGGAGAAGGACGACGGGGGTCTGCTGGGCGGCATCAAGGACGCCCTCGGCGGTCTCCTGGGCGGCGACAAGTCCGAGGAGCCGAGCGCCTCGCCGACTCCCTCGCCGTCCGCGTCCGAGTCCAAGGAACCGGAGGCAACGGAGACCGCGGCCAAGGACACCGCGTCCGACGGCTCGGCCGCCGACAAGCTCACCGAGCCGGTCAACAAGACCCTTGACGGGGTCAAGGACGGTGCGGACAAGGTCACCGAGCCGGTCAAGGACGGGTCGAAGACGGTCAACGACACCGTGCACGGCGCGGTCGGCGCGGCGGACAACGCGCTGCCCGGCGGCGGCCTGGACGGCAAGGACGCCGACGGCAAGAAGTCCTACCCCTGCGTCGTCGAGAACAAGCAGAAGGGCAAGGACGAGCAGACGCCCGTCACCCTGCCCGACGACCCCTGGCACCTGGAGTCCAGCGGGCTCACCCTGCGCGGTCTGGACTACGTGGGCGTCGTCAACGTCACGACACAGGGCGGCCGTACCAAGCAGGCCCTGAAGTTCACGGCCGACAGCATCGACATCGGTGACCTCCACCAGATCGTCGATGACCGGGCGTCCGGCAAGAAGTACCACGTGCGCTCGACACCGGGGTCCACGTCCACCATCCGCGGCGGCAAGGTGACGCTGTACACCGAGCGGCTGCAGGGCAATCTCTTCGGTCTGATCCCGATCGTCTTCGACCCCGAGCACCCGCCGCCGCTCAACGTCCCCTTCGCCTACTTCACCAAGGTGAAGCTCGACCAGGCGGGCCAGTTCGGCGGCAATCTCACCGTCCCGGGCATGCACGTGACCATAGAGGACTGACCGGCGCGGCCGCCCGGCCGGGCTTTTCCGGGAGCCGCAGAGAACGGCGGTGGGCCGCCCCTCCAGGAGGGGCGGCCCACCGCCGCTTTTGACCTGCGCGTCAGGCGTGCTCGCCGCCCAGGTGGTGCACCCGGACCATGTTGGTGGTGCCGGGGACGCCGGGGGGCGAACCGGCGGTGATCAGCATGGTGTCGCCCTCGTTGTAGCGCTTGAGCTTGAGCAGCTCGGCGTCCACCAGGTCGACCATCGCGTCGGTGTTGTCGACGTGCGGGACGACGAAGGCGTCCACGCCCCAGCTCAGCGTGAGCTGGTTGCGGGTGGCGGTGTCGGTGGTGAAGGCCAGGATCGGCTGGGCCGCGCGGTAGCGGGAGAGCCGGCGGGCGGTGTCACCGGACTTGGTGAAGGCCACCAGCGCCTTGCCGTCCAGGAAGTCGGCCATCTCGCAGGCCGCGCGGGCCACCGCGCCACCCTGCGTACGCGGCTTCTTGCCGGGCACCAGCGGCTGCAGGCCCTTGGAGAGCAGCTCCTGCTCGGCCGCCTCGACGATCTTCGACATCGTCTTGACGGTCTCGATCGGGTACTGGCCGACCGAGGACTCCGCGGAGAGCATCACCGCGTCCGCGCCGTCGAGGATGGCGTTGGCGACGTCGGAGGCCTCGGCGCGGGTCGGCCGGGAGTTGGTGATCATCGACTCCATCATCTGGGTCGCGACGATCACCGGCTTGGCGTTCCGGCGGCACATCTCCACCAGGCGCTTCTGCACCATCGGGACCTTCTCCAGCGGGTACTCCACCGCCAGGTCACCGCGGGCGACCATGACCGCGTCGAAGGCCATCACGACCTCCTGCATGTTGGCCACCGCCTGCGGCTTCTCCACCTTGGCGATGACCGGGACCCGCCGGCCCACCTCGTCCATGACGCGGTGCACGTCCTGGACGTCCTTGGCGTCGCGGACGAAGGACAGCGCGACCATGTCGCAGCCCATCTTCAGGGCGAACTTGAGGTCCTCGATGTCCTTCTCGGACAGCGCGGGGACGTTCACCGCGGCGCCGGGCAGGTTGATGCCCTTGTGGTCGGAGATGACCCCGCCCTCGATGACGATGGTGCGCACCCGCGGGCCGTCGACCTCGACGACCTGGAGCGCGACATTGCCGTCGTTGATCAGGACCGGGTCGCCCTTGGAGACGTCGCCGGGCAGGCCCTTGTAGGTCGTACCGCAGATGGTCTTGTCGCCGGGGACGTCCTCGGTGGTGATGACGAACTCATCGCCGCGCACCAGCTCCACGGGGCCGTCGGCGAAGGTCTCCAGGCGGATCTTGGGTCCCTGGAGGTCGGCCAGCACGCCGACGGCGCGGCCGGTCTCCTCGGAGGCCTTGCGAAGGCGGTGGTACCGCTCCTCGTGCTCCGGCTGGGTCCCGTGGCTCATGTTGAAACGGGCCACGTTCATGCCGGCCTCGATCAGCGTCTTCAGCTGGTCGTAGGAGTCGACGGCGGGGCCCAGGGTGCAGACGATTTTGGAACGGCGCATGGGCGGAATCCTATCGGTTTGTTTAGCAGCGGAATATTTCGGTAGGTGAAAACACCGAGTACTACGCGTTGACCAGGGCGTATGTCTGCTGAGCGATCTCCAGTTCCTCGTCCGTCGGCACCACGGCGACCGCGACCCGGGCGTAGTCCGGCGAGATCAGCCGCGGCTCGTCGGACCGTACGGCGTTGAGCGAGGCGTCCACGGCCATGCCCATCTCCTCCAGGCCGGCGATGGCGGCCTCGCGCACCGGGGCGGCGTTCTCGCCGACACCCGCGGTGAAGGCGACCGCGTCGACCCGGCCGAGCACCGCGCTGTAGGCGCCGATGTACTTCTTCAGCCGGTGGATGTAGATGTCGAAGGCGAGCCGGGCGCGCTCGTCGCCCTCGTCGATGCGGCGCCGGATCTCCCGCATGTCGTTGTCGCCGCACAGCCCGATCAGCCCGCTCTTCTTGTTGAGCAGGACGTCGACCTCGTCCTCGTCCATCCCCGCCACCCGCTTGAGGTGGAAGGTGACCGCCGGGTCGATGTCCCCGGAGCGGGTGCCCATGACCAGG
Organism: Streptomyces sp. NPDC002446; assembly: GCF_053595675.1. Taxonomy (NCBI): domain Bacteria; kingdom Bacillati; phylum Actinomycetota; class Actinomycetes; order Kitasatosporales; family Streptomycetaceae; genus Streptomyces; species Streptomyces sp. NPDC002446. Next base: position 20,003 of record NZ_JBSFYC010000012.1, read on the forward strand.
CCCTCCAGCGGGGTCAGGCCCATGGACGTGTCCACGCACCGCCCGCCCTGGACGGCGGACGCGGAGGCGCCGTTGCCCAGGTGCAGCACGATGACGTTGACCTCGGAGGGGTCCTTGCCCAGCAGCGCGGCGGTCTTGCGGGAGACGTACGCGTGCGAGGTGCCGTGGAAGCCGTAGCGCCGGATGCGGTGCGCGTCGGCGGTCTCCACGTCGATGGCGTAGCGGGCCGCGTACTCCGGCATCGTGGTGTGGAAGGCGGTGTCGAAGACCGCGACCTGCGGCAGGTCGGGGCGCAGCGCCTGGGCGGTGCGGATGCCGGTGATGTTCGCCGGGTTGTGCAGCGGGGCGACCGGCACCAGCCGCTCGATCTCCGTCAGCACCGCGTCGTCGATGACGGTCGGCGCGGTGAACTTCAGCCCGCCGTGCACCACCCGGTGCCCGATCGCGGCCAGTTCCGGGGAGTCCAGGCCCAGGCCGTCGGCGGCCAGCTCTGCGGCGACGGCCTTCAGCGCGGCCTCGTGGTCGGCTATCGCGCCCCCGGTCTCGCGCTTGGCGCCGCCGGTGGCCAGCGGGGTGTGCACCAGGCGCGAGCTCTCCTCGCCGATCCGCTCGACCAGGCCGACGGCGAGCCGTGCTCCGTCACGCATGTCGAGCAGCTGGTACTTCACCGACGAGGAGCCGGAGTTGAGGACGAGGACGCGGGTGGCGTTGGCAGTCATGTAGCGCTTTCCGGTGGGTGGGGGGAGCGTTCGGGGGGATCAGGCGGTGTGTCCGGCGCCGGGCTGGGCGCCCTGTGCCTGGATGGCCGTGATGGCCACGGTGTTGACGATGTCCTGGACCAGCGCGCCGCGCGAGAGGTCGTTGACCGGCTTGCGCAGACCCTGCAGGACCGGGCCGACGGCGACCGCGCCGGCCGAGCGCTGCACGGCCTTGTAGGTGTTGTTGCCGGTGTTGAGGTCCGGGAAGATCAGCACGGTGGCCTTGCCGGCCACGTCGGAGCCGGGGAGCTTGGTCTTGGCGACCGCCGCGTCCACCGCCGCGTCGTACTGGATCGGGCCCTCGACCAGCAGGTCGGGGCGGAGCTCGCGGACGATCTCGGTGGCCTTGCGGACCTTGTCGACGTCCGCGCCGGAGCCGGAGGTGCCGGTGGAGTACGACAGCATCGCGATCCGGGGCTCGACGCCGAACTGGGCGGCGGTGGTGGCCGACTGGATGGCGATGTCCGCCAGCTGCTCGGCGTTCGGGTCCGGGTTGACCGCGCAGTCGCCGTAGACCAGGACCCGGTCGGCCAGGCACATGAAGAACACCGAGGAGACGATCTGGGCGTTCGGCTTGGTCTTGATGATCTCGAAGGCGGGCCGGATGGTGGCCGCCGTGGAGTGCACCGCGCCGGAGACCATGCCGTCGGCGAGGCCCTCCTGGACCATCAGCGTGCCGAAGTACGAGACGTCCGCGACCACGTCGTAGGCCAGCTCGTAGGAGACGCCCTTGTGGGCCCGCAGCCTGGCGTAGAGCTCGGCGAACCGCTCGCGCAGCTCGGAGGTCTGCGGGTCGATGATCTGCGCGTCCGCCAGGTCGATGGCCAGGTCGGCGGCGCGCTTGCGGATCGCCTCCTCCTCGCCCAGCAGCGTCAGATCGCATACGTCGCGGCGCAGCAGTACGTCGGCGGCGCGCAGCACCCGCTCCTCGCTGCCCTCCGGCAGGACGACGCGGCGGCGGCCGGAGCGGGAGCGCTCGATCAGCTCGTGCTCGAACATCATCGGGGTGACCCGGCCGGAGCGGGCGACGGAGATGCGGTTGGTCAGCTCGGCGGTGTCCACATGCCGCTCGAACAGCCCCAGCGCGGTCTCCGCCTTGCGCGGCGAGGCGGCGTTGAGCTTGCCCTCGATGGCGAACAGCTCGGCGGCGGTCGGGAAGGAGCCGCCGGGTACGGAGACCACCGGCGTCCCGGGGGCGAGCCGGCCGGCCAGCGCCATGATGTCGGGGCCGGGCCGCTCGTCGAGGGTGAGCAGCACACCGGCGATCGGCGGGGCGCCGGCGCTGTGCGCGGCGAGCGAGCCGATGACCAGGTCGGCGCGGTCCCCGGGGGTCACCACGAGGCAGCCGGGGGTGAGCGCCTTGAGGAAGGTCGGCAGCATGGCGCCGCCGAAGACGAAGTCGCGGGCGTCCCTGGCCAGGCCGGAGTCGTCGCCCAGCAGCACCTCGGCGCCGAGCGTGTGCACGATCTGGCCGACCGTGGGCGCGGAGAGCGAACCGTCCTCGGGCAGTGCGTAGCAGGGCACGGGCAGGCGGGCGGCGAGCCGCTCGACGACCGCCTCGCGCAGCTCGGGAGCCACCCGGTTGACGACCATGGCGACCACGTCGCAGCCCAGCGACTGGTAGGCGCGGTAGGCGTTGCGGGCCTCGGCGCGTACCGACTCGGCCTCCTGGCCCTGGCCGCCGACGACGGGCAGCACCGAGGCGCCGAACTCGTTGGCGAGCCGGGCGTTGAGGCTCAGCTCGTCCGGGAGGCTGGTGTCGGCGTAGTCCGAGCCGAGCACCAGGACGTACTCATAGTCCCTGGCCACGGCGTGAAAGCGGTCGACGAGCCGGGAGACCAGCTCGTCGGTGCCGCGCTCGGCCTGGAGGGTGGCGGCCTCCCCGTAGCTGAGGCCGTACACGGTGTCGGGGGACTGGGTGAGCCGGTAGCGGGCCCGCAGGAGGTCGAAGAGCCGGTCGGGCCCGTCGTCGTGCATCAGCGGGCGGAAGACCCCGACCCGGTCGACATGGCGGGTCAGGAGCTCCATGACTCCCAGCTCGATGACCTGGCGGCCGTCGCCGCGGTCGATACCGGTCACGTACACGCTGCGCGTCACGCGTGCTCTCCGATCCATTCCGTGTCTCGCAAGGTCAAATTCAGCCGTTATTGTGGGCTCGCCCCTCTTGACAATACCTGCGCGGGTGGCTAAGCCGCTCTTCCAGTTTCCCTGGTCGGCTCCGGGCGGTGACAGGTAGGGGTGGGGTCCGTGCGCGAGGCAGCGGTCCGTCGGATCGTGAAACAATCGGACCGGCTCAGGAACCGACAGCGAGCACAGGAGACACAGCACGATGCGTATCGGAGTCCTCACCGCAGGCGGCGACTGCCCCGGCCTCAACGCTGTCATCCGGTCGGTCGTCCATCGGGCCCTCACCGGCCACGGCGACGAGGTCATCGGCTTCGAGGACGGCTTCGCCGGTCTGCTCGACGGTCGCTTCCGCAAGCTCGACCTCGAAGCGGTCAGCGGCATCCTCGCCCGCGGCGGCACCGTCCTGGGATCGTCCCGGCTGGAGCGCGCCCGGCTCCGCGAGGCGTGCGAGAACGCCAGGGACCACTCCAAGGACTACGGCATCGACGTGCTGATCCCGATCGGCGGCGAGGGCACCCTCACCGCGGCCCGGATGCTCTCGGACGTCGGACTGCCGGTCGTCGGCGTGCCCAAGACCATCGACAACGACATCTCCTCCACCGACCGCACCTTCGGCTTCGACACCGCCGTCGGCGTGGCGACCGAGGCGATCGACCGCCTCAAGACCACCGCGGAGTCGCACCAGCGCGTCATGGTCGTCGAGGTCATGGGCCGGCACGCGGGCTGGATCGCCCTCGAATCCGGCATGGCCGGCGGCGCGCACGCCATCTGCCTGCCCGAGCGCGCCTTCGACCCGGCCGACCTGTGCGCGATGGTCGAGGAGCGGTTCGCCCGCGGCAAGAAGTTCGCGGTCATCTGCGTCGCCGAGGGCGCGCACCCGGCGCCGGGGACCATGGACTATGGCAAGGGCGAGATCGACCAGTTCGGCCACGAGCGCTTCCAGGGCATCGGCACCGCCCTCGCCCGCGAGCTGGAGCACCGCCTCGGCAAGGAGGCCCGCCCGGTCATCCTCGGCCACGTCCAGCGCGGCGGCACCCCCACCGCCTACGACCGGGTCCTCGCCACCCGCTTCGGCTGGCACGCCGTCGAGGCCGCGCACCGCGGCGACTACGGCAAGATGACCGCGCTGCGCGGCACCGACATCACGATGGTGCCGCTCGCCGAGGCGGTCACCGAGCTCAAGACCGTGCCGGCGTGGCGGATGGACGAGGCGGAGTCGGTGTTCTGAGGGCCGTCGCATGACTCCGTGTGCGTAGCCCGTACGCACGAGGAACGTCGGTGGCACCATGCGCGCCGTCCACGTATGTGCAGGCAATGGCGAGAGCCCGGAGTTCTCGCCATGACCGCAGCGACGGACCGCGATCACGGGCTACGGCGCTCGGCTCGGAGCCCTTGTGGGCGGAGCACGAAACTCACTGCAGTCGGCCTGACCTCTGTGCCAGAAAGAGGGCCAGCGGGCCTGCTGGCAGAAGGAAGCGACCTTCCGCTGCTGCGGTGATTGCTGCCTCCATGGGCCACCAGGAGAGTTTGAAGTCCTCCTCGGTAGGCGTGAGCTCCTGCGGCTCGAAGGCCAGGTCGTGAGCCTCGAACAGATGTACGTGCGCCGTTGAGCGGAGAGAGATGGCGTACGAGCCGAGCGGCTTCCACACCCCGGCTGTCACGCCGGCCTCTTCACGAAGCTCGCGGCGCGCGCAGTCCTCTTCGCTCTCGCCGGGCTCCTTACGGCCGCCGGGAAGGAAGAGGTACTCGCCGCCGTGTTGGGGGAAGCCGGCGCTCAAGATGGCCACCAGGCCATCGGCGTCGCGCGCCACCACAACCGATGCATCGCGGACCGGCTCGCGGCTCTGGAGGTCGTCGCTCATGCCTGGCGAGAGTAGCGGCCATCAGCGCACCATGGCGGCGAACGGCACGTTCATGACGACGGGGTGTGCGATTCCTCGGCCATGGAAGCCGTCTTCTCCGAAGCCGTCGCCATGGTCGGCGCAGATGATGACGAGCCAGCGACGCTTCGTGGTCAGGACGGAGATCAGTCGTCCCAGGTGGTCATCAGCGTAGGCCAGCGCGGCGCGTTGGGAGGCGAGGGTGTCCAGGCTGTCACCCAGGTAGTGACCGTGGGGGACGTGAGTGGCCGAGAGATTGACGAAGAGGTACAGCGGACGGTCGTCGTACTTCTCGGCGATCTCCAGGGCCTGGTCGACCTGGTGGCGTGCGGAGTCCGGCTCGGGTGAACCGAACTCGGGCCGCCAGTGGTCCTCGTCGAACATGTCGGGGAGGACGGAACCGAGCGGTGTTTCGCGTGAGAAGTAGGTGACGCCGCCCACGCAGACGCTCCGGTAGCCGTGTCCGGCGAGTCCCATGAGGAGGTTCGATGCCTCGAAGACGAACGTCTCCCTCGGGACAGTCTTGAAGGTCGGCGGGCGGCACTCCCAGAGGCGGGGCGGCTGCTTCGGCTGCGGGAGCTTGGGCAGGAACCCGGAGAAGAACGCCATGTGGGCGGGGAGCGTGAAGCTGCCCGGAGTGTGCCGACGCTCCCAGCCGCCCTCGGGCAGGAGGTCCGCCAGCCGTGGTGTCAGCCCGTCGTCAAGTGCGGTGCGAGCTACGTCGTACCGCAGCGAATCGAGGGTGACGAAGAGGATGCTGGTCCCGGTTCGGATGATCTCGGATGCGTCGATCATGAGACGCCCTCCGGCCTGGTCAACTGGTGGTGCCAGGGCTCGATGGCCCCTCGGGCCTGGTCATTGACGGGGATGGGGACGTGATCCTCGGCGATCATCCGCCGGATCTCCACGAGGCCGTTTGCCTCGTCCAGGACAAGCCCCTGCCGGTTGTAGAGCCTGATCCGAATCGTGAGGGCGTTGTCGTCGGTGCTCGTCGAGAGCCAGGCACCGGGCACTCCCTGAAAGGTCTTGAGCGCGATCAGCAGCTTCTCTTCGCTCTGGTGGCCGAGGAAGCGTACGTTGCAGGCGTAGTGCTGAGCATTGATCGCACCTCGGCAGAAGCGGCTCGCGAACTCGGCGATGGCAGGGTGACCATCATGGGCGACACCGATCCGCCGGGCTTTCTGGGTGACGACGAGGCAGGCGCCAAGCCACCACGCGACTCCCTCGTGGATCTCGCCGGGGAACCGTCCGACAGCGCCGCCGTCGCGGATCACGGCATCGGTGTCGATGGGGTTAAGCACCGTTGGCCTCCAGGTGGGTGATGACCCAATTGGCGAGTTCGTCGGGTGTCTTGTCGTCGGTATCGACGACGGCGGCTGTGGGGTCCGAGGCGGCCACCGTCTCGAAGTTCGCCAGCAGGCGCGGAAGTCGGCCTGGGATGGCGAAGAGGTCGGTGTCGTCCTGCTTCACGTCCTGCTTGTCGGCCATACGCTGTCGCAGCGTCGACTCAGAGCACCGGAGGTAAAGGGTGAGGGTCGGCTGTACCAGGTAGGGACGGAACGGCTCCAGAAGCCTGGTTACGGTCTCCACTGAAACGCCGTGTACGGCTGCGTGGCATGCGATCACGGAGGAGACGTATCTGTCGGCCATAACCGGTCCGGTCGTTCGGGCGTGCCGGATCAAGTCGGAGGCGTGCAGTACGCCCGAGAGGAAGAAGGCGAACTGCGGGAGGGAACGCAGTCGTGAGCTCACGGCACCCGACCAGCCCGAGTGGGGGAGCGGCAGTGTGTGCAGGCTCGTCGCCTTGAGGCGCCGGGTCACGTTGTTGACGAGTGTGGTCTTCCCTATCCCGGATACGCCCTCGAAGACGATGACCGGCCCTGGAGAGCCGTTGTGCTTGATGGGCAGGTAGGCGGGCGGCAGGCTCATAAGGTCCCCTCCGTGAACGATGCGATGTGTCCGGCGACCGCCTCGGCGAGCCGAGCCGGATCGGTCAGCAGTTCCTTCACGTCCAAGCGCAGGTCTTCGCGCAGGAGGCACGGCTGGAATCCGCCGTCGTGGTCGACGCGGAGGGCCCAGAACCCCTCGACACACTTCGTTCGCAGGGGACAGACGCCGCACTGACCGACGTGATGGCGGCCCAAGTTGCGGTGGATGACATCGATCTCGATGCCGTCGACGCGGAAGACACGGCGCCCCTGTCCGACGCCGGCCACTTCCGTGTGCTCATCGTTCGTGAGCGAGCGCAGGTGGGCGACGATGTCGTCGGCTGCCACTGCAGAGGAGGCGCGCCCCTCGTTGAAGTCGGTGCCCACGAGTTCGATGAACTGAACCGGCATCCGCCGGTCAAGCGCGAAGTCGAGAATCTGCCTGACCTCGTGCCTGTTCTCCTTCTGGAGAAGCGTGTTCAGTTCGACTCGCTCGAAGATCTCCCGCGCGGCCTCGATCCCGTCGAGAACAGTGGCGATCCCGATCCGGGTTCCGGCAATGGCCTTCAAGGACTCGTCGGAGAAGTAGTGGAGGGACACTTTCACCTTGTCCAAGTGCGTCTTGGACAACCACGACCGGTGAGTGCGAACGCGGGTTCCGTTGGTGATCAGGGTGTAGGAGGCGTCTGGTCCGGGCTCGGGGAGGTGTTCCAGGACGGGCCGGGCGAAGGGGGAGGTCAGAGGTTCGCCGCCAGTGAAGTAGACACGCTTCAGTCCGGCTTCCATCAGCGACGAGATGAGCGTGAGGTATCCGGCCGGGTCGAGGCCGCGGGGACGCGGTTGATGTGTGCGGTCCACGCGGGTCAGCGGAGGCGGCACGTCCCCCTCGTTGTGGCAGAACCAGCATGCGATGTTGCAGCGGGGGCCGAACGAGACCCGCAACTGGCCCCGGAGGGCCGCAAAGTTCTGTAGAGCGGTCCAGTCGACTTGGGGTGTGGCGATCGAGGTGTAAGGGGAGTGCATGGCAGCCTCCACGGACGGAGTCGACTCTCGATACGGATGCAGAAGACGAAGGACGGTGACTTTTCGGTGATGAGCCGCAGAGGGGCACTCCGCCCCTGCCGGGGGCTATGGGCAGGAGCAGTGCCCCCGCTTCGGGTGGGGATGGCGGCGGATCTCGTCCGGCCGGTCGGACGGTCGCGGGGGTCCCTTGCGTGGCAGTCCAAGTCGTATGGGAAACCCTGCGCTTACGGAGCCTGGGCCGATCGTGAGGACTGAGCGCGGAAGCCTGTGAGTGAGTCCTCAACGCTTGGTAACCAGCTTGGCGCGCAGAGTGATGCGTCCGGAATGTCGTCCCACCGTCGTGGCACTGAAGTTTCGCTGAAGTTCAAGCCTGTACGAGGGCCGGTGGTGCGGTGGGGAGAGGGTGCCGCTGCCATGCTGGGCTGCATGGCAGAACTCAACGGTCGCCCCGTCGGCGTGGACCACCTTCAGGTGCTCGCTCTCACCAACTACGGCCACTTCACCAGTCTCCGGGTCGACGAGGGGCGTGTCCGCGGTCTCTCGCTCCACTTCGAGAGGCTTGCCCGTGACTGCCGAGCGCTGTTCGGGGCGGAACTCGACATCGACTATGTCCGCGAACTCATCCGGCGGGTGGCGCCGGCCCGCGGGTCGACCACGATCCGCGTTACGGTGTTCGACCCGGCCATGGACCTGGGGCGCCCGGACCGTGCCACGGATCCTCAGATCCTCGTCACGCACAGGCCGGCCGCCAAGCTGCCGCTTCCACCGCTCCGCGTCCAGTCATCCTTGCTCGCCCGAGATGCTCCTGAGGTGAAGAGCGTGGGGCTCTTCAGCCTCCTCCGCCACCGGCGCGCGGCGCAGCTCAACGGATTCGATGACGCGCTCTTCGTAGATGAGAACGGCGCTGTCTCAGAAGGCGGCACATGGAACGTCGGCTTCTTCGACGGCGACCGAGTGGTCTGGCCGTCGGCTGACTGCCTCCCAGGCGTCACGATGCGGCTCCTCCAAGAGGCCCACGAGCACAGCGTTTTGCCCGTTCCCCTCGGAGGCATTGACTCCATGGAGGCGGCCTTCGCGACAAACGCCGCCATCGGTGTGCGTGCCATTACCTGCATTGACGCCATTGAACTGCCTGGCGATCACTGGATCATTGACACCCTCCGCAAGGAGTACATGAATGTATCGGGTGAATCCATCTGATCCGGGACCCGAGCGTGGGGCAGGTTCCCAGGCTCGGCAGTAACGGCAGAAGGAGGGGACACGTGGCCACGGTTGAGCGCTGGACAGGCCTTGAGGCCAAGGCTTTACGCAAGGCAAAGCGCATGAGCCTTGAAGCGTTCGCGTCTCATCTTGGAGTCAGTGAGCGCACGCTTTCCACCTGGGAGCACCGAGGTGCGGACATCAGCATTCGTGAGGTGAACCAGGCTGCTCTCGATACGTCGTTGAAGGCTTCCAGTCCAGATGTTCATGAGCGTTTCGTGAGACTCACGGGTGGTTACCAATCGGTCTTGTCAGGGCAGGGCGCGAGCGGAGGGTGTGAGCTGCCCACTCAGCAGCAAGAAAGGAACCCGAAAGACGGTAAGCAAATGGCTCTCGTCGATGCCGGGGTCTATTTGAGCGGGGAGGCTAATAAGCCTGTCTGGCTTCCTGCCTTCTACATTGATGTCTTCCCGGTGACAAATGCTGACTATGCACGGTTCGTGGCCGCGACGGGACATCAACCTCCGGAGCATTGGCGGAAGGGAAAGTGTCCGGACTCGCTCTTCGATCACCCGGTGACGTTCGTCACGTGGCACGACGCAGCGTCGTACGCCTCGTGGGCAGGCAAGGAGATCCCGAGCGCTCAGAGGTGGGAAAAGGCCGCCAGGGGTGTGAGGGGCGATGCCTATCCATGGGGAAACCAGCCCACGCCGGCAAAGTGCAACGCCAGAGAGAGCGGGATCGGCACGACGACTCCCGTGAGTCGCTTCCACAGCGGCGTAAGCCCCTACGGTGTGTACGACATGTGCGGCAACACGTGGGAATGGTGCAGCACCCGGACCGAAGTGCATCGGTACGAGTTGAAGGGCGGCGCCTTCACCAGCCCGTTTTCCAGGGCCACTCCATCGTCGTTCAATGATGCATCGTCGACCATGCTTGACGACGACACGGGATTTCGGTGCTGCATTACGGAGGCGGCACTGCACCTGTTGCTGAAGTCCCGGAGATCATGACCTCAGGGCCCTGGCTGGGCGTCAGTCTGTATGCCACACGGCGGCGCGCCTCCCCTTGTCCGAGGGGAGGCGCGCCGCCGCTTTCCCATGGGGCCTCACTGCGCCCCGATCGCCTCCAGCATGTTCAGCCGTGCCGCCCGGCGGGCCGGCCACAGGGCTGCCAGTACGCCCACGACCAGCGCGATCAGCAGGAACAGTCCGAGTCGGCCCCAGGGCAGGACCATCTCGTAGGTCGGGAAGGACGAGCCGACCAGGCTGCCGCCGGCCCAGGCCAGGAAGATGCCCACGCCCATGCCGAGCACCGCGCCGAAGAGGGAGATGACCACCGACTCCAGCCGCACCATCTGCTTGATGCCGCTGCGCGCCAGGCCGATCGCCCGCAGCATCCCGATCTCCCGGGTCCGCTCGAACACCGACATCGCCAGGGTGTTGACCACGCCGACCACCGCGATGATGACGGCCATGCCCAGCAGCCCGTAGACCATGTTCACCACGGTGTCGATCTGGCCGGCGCTCTCCTTGCGCAGATCGTCGCGGCTCTGGATCTTCAGCAGCGGACTGTCGCCGAGCGCGTGCCGGATGTCCTTGACCAGCGCGGGGGAGGCGCCGCCGGCGGTCTTCACCAGCAGTTCGTCGTTCTTGAACCGGGGCAGATACGGGTCGACCAGCGACACATCGCCGAAGGCCTCGCCCAGCACGTCGTTCTCCTTGTAGACGGCGGCGACCTTCAGCTTCGTCTTCGTCTTCTTCTTCTCGTCGAAGACGACGCTCACCGTGTCGCCGACGTGCCAGCCGTGCTCCTTGACGCCCTTCTGGGAGACGGCGATGCCGCGGGCGGCCCGGACGTCGGCCAGCGAGCCCTGGGTGAAGTCGAGGCGGGTGACCTTGTCGATCTGCGTCAGGTCGGTGCCGCGCAGATAGCCGAACCCGCCGTCGCCGGTGCCGCCGTCACCGGTGCTGAAGCCGGTGCCGCGCAGCGGGGCCATCGCCGTCACGCCCGGCACCTTCGCCACCTTCTTCGACAGCGTGGGGTCCAGCCCGACGAAGGTCGAGGTGGAGACCTGGTAGTCGGCGGTCAGCCCGTGCCCCGCCATCTTGTCCATGCCCAGCTGCGCGGAGTGGCCCACGACCGTCATACCGGTGATCAGGGTGAGCCCGATCATCAGCGCGGACCCGGTCGCCGCCGTACGGCGCGGATTGCGCAGCGCGTTCTCCTTGGCCAGCTTTCCGCCGACCCCGAAGAGCCGGGTGGTGACCACGCCGGCCAGCGAGACCAGCGGACGGGACAGCAGCGGCGCCAGGATGATCACGCCGGTCAGCGTCAGCATCGAGCCCAGCATGGCGATCGGCAGATCGTCGCCGGACTTGAGGGTGGAGACATAGAGCATCACCGCGACGCCCAGAGCGGTGATCACCGCGCCGATGGTGTTGCGCAGGACCAGGCTGCGCGGCGCGGGCGCCGCCTCGACGCTGTTCAGCGCCTCCACCGGCGCGATCTTCGCCGCCTTGCGGGAGGGCAGCCAGGCGGCCAGTACGGTCACCACGACACCCACACCCAGCGCGGCCAGCACCGTGGACGGGCTGATGACGACCGGCCCGTCCGGGAAGCCCGCGCCGTTGGCGTCCAGCACGGCCCGCAGGCCCACCGCGATCCCCAGGCCGAGCGCGAAGCCGACGACCGAGGAGATCAGCCCGAGCAGGGCCGCCTCGGCGAGCACCGAGCGCACGACCTGCCGGCGTGCGGCACCCACCGCGCGCAGCAGCGCGATCTCGCGGCTGCGCTGGGAGATCAGCATGGTGAAGGTGTTGGCGATGATGAACACCCCGACGAACAGGGCGATCCCGGCGAAGGTCAGCAGGGTCTGGCTCAGTGCGCTGTTCTGCTCGGCGATCATCCGGGACTGCTCGGCGGCCAGTTCGCTGCCGCTGGTCGCCTCGGCCCGGTCCTTGGGCAGTACGTCGCGGACCCTCGCGGTCAGCGCCTTCTCGTCGGTGCCGGGGGTGGCGCTCACGATCAGCTCGTCGAACTGGCCGGGGTGCAGATACAGCTTCTGCGCGGTGGCGGTGTCGAACAGCGCCAGGCTGCCGCCCGCGGTCACCTGCGGATCGTCGCTGGCCACGATGCCGACCAGCTTCTTCTTCAGCACCGGGCCGTCGGTGGCGAACCGCACGGTGTCGCCGAGCCCGACGCCGGCCGCCTTCGCGGTGGACTCGGCCAGCGCGATCTCGCCCTCGCCCGCCGGGCCGCGGCCCTGGACCAGCGGATAGCGGCTGTCCTTGCCGTCCTTGCCCGGCTGGTAGTTGACGGCGAGGTTCTGCCAGCCGTTGCCGATCGGCTGGTCGTCGGGGCCGGCGAGGGTCGCCTCCCCGGTGACGTTCGAGCGGACGGAGGCGACGCCGGGCAGGGCGCGGATCCGGTCCGCGAGCCTGTCGTCGAGGGCGGTGGCGCGCTTGCCGTCCTTCTCCGCGTCGACGGCGTCCGGGGCGTCGGGGGCGTCGCCGCCGGCCTGGACGGAGACGGCCACGTCCTTGAGGTTCTTGGCGGAGGCGTTCTTGACGGCCTCGGCGACGGAGTCGCTGAAGATGAGGGTGCCGGCGACGAAGGCGACGCCGAGCAGCACCGCCAGCGCGGTCATCATCAGTCGGGCTTTGTGCGCAAGGACATTGCGCAGGGCAGTACGCAGCATGGTGGTGGTGTCAGTCCTGGTCCGGTTCTCGGGATGAGGGGCCGCGCCCCGGGGCGCGGTAGGGCGCGCGGAGCGTCAGCTGGTACGGCCCTTGGCGTCGAACAGCCGCATCCGGTCCAGGACGGCGTCCGCGGTCGGCTCGTGGAGCTCCTCGACGATCTTGCCGTCCGCGAGGAAGACCACCCGGTCCGCGTAGCCGGCCGCGACCGGGTCATGGGTGACCATCACCACCGTCTGGTCCATCGCCCGCACCGACTCCCGCAGAAAGCCCAGCACTTCGGCACCGGAGCGGGAGTCGAGGTTGCCGGTCGGCTCGTCCGCGAAGATGATCTCCGGCTGGGCGGCCAGCGCACGGGCGACCGCGACCCGCTGCTGCTGGCCGCCGGAGAGCTGCGCGGGCCGGTGCGCCAGGCGCCCGGACAGGCCGACGGTCTCGATGACCGCGCTGACCCACTCCCGGTCGGGCTTGCGGCCCGCGATGTCCATCGGCAGGGTGATGTTCTCCAGTGCCGAGAGCGTCGGCAGCAGATTGAACGCCTGGAAGATGAAGCCGATCTTGTCCCGGCGCAGCCGCGTCAGCTGCTTGTCGTTCAGCGAGGCCAGCTCCACGTCACCGATCCGGGCCGAGCCGGCGGAGATCGTGTCCAGGCCGGCCATGCAGTGCATCAGCGTCGACTTGCCGGAGCCGGACGGGCCCATGATGGCGGTGAACCGGGCCTTGCCGAACTCGACCGAGACGGAGTCCAGGGCCACGACCCGGGTCTCCCCCTGGCCGTAGACCTTGCTCAGGTCCGTCGCGCGGGCGGCGACGGCGGCGGTGGCGCGGGTGGGGGCGGGGGAACCGGGGAAGCCGGGAAAGGCTGCCGCGTGGGACACGGGGACTCCTGGAGAGGGGCGGAAGACTCGACCTCTCCATTCTTGAATGCGCAGGTCAGCCCCTACCTCAGCCGGGAGGACCGAAAACCGTACCGGCCGGAAGTGCCATCCAGGCCGCCGGCGTCATTCTCTGGACGGACGCGACTCCGACCTGGGGCCGACGGTATGTGTCAGGGGCACCCGGACTCCCCGGGCCGCTACGGGCCGACGCGGGTCCAGAACTCGGCGACGATGCCGTCCAGAAAGGCGCGCCCGGCCTCGCCGGACTCCCCGGTGCCGTCCCCGCCGCCCCAGTTGAGCGTAGCCGTCATCGTCGCCTGATAGTCGGCGTGCAGCCCCTCCAGGGCGCCCTGGAGGTCCGCCTTGGGAAGCGGTACGAGTTTGCCGAGCGGCCGGACGTAGGCCTGCCAGCGGGTGGTGACGGCGCTGGTCAGCAGCTCGGTCAGCTTCTCCTGCCGGCCGGTGAAACGGATCATCGCGGGCAGCGGCAGTCCGAGCGTCTTGGCGAGCGCCGCGGCCTGCCGGTCGTTGCCCTGCCACTTCCCGCCGGCCTCCAGCCGCTCGTACGCGGCCTGGTCCATGCCGATGGCCAGCGCCAGGCCGTCCGGGGCGAGGCCCAGTGCGAGACGGTATTCGCGCAGGGTGTCCGGTGCGCCGAGCAGGTCGCCGGGCGCGCACCACAGGGCGCCGGCCAGCGCGGTCAGCTCGGCCTCCGTGGGGGCGGCCTCCCCCAGTTCCCAGGACGCCACCGCCGCGGGCGATATCTGTATCCCGTACGCGGCCCAGATTCCGTAGGCGACATGGGCCGGGGTCATGCCGAGAGACTCGCGGAAGCGGCGGGCCGCCTCGGAATTGAAGGGGGGCCTGCGCGGCTGGCCGGCGTGCGTGTTCATCGGCACACGGTAGGTGACACCGCGGTGCGGCTCCTATGGTGCGGACAGCCAAGGTTGAAAGTCGTAGAAACCTACCAGCCTGTACGTTTCGCCGGGAGGCGCCGGTTTTACCCCTTCACCGCCCCGCCGAGCGCGAAGCCGCCGCCCAGCCGCCGCGAGATCAGGATGTACAGCAGGACGACCGGTGTCGAGTACAGGATCGAGAACGCCGCGAGCTCGCCGAAGGCGACGGCGCCGTAATTGCCGAAGAAATTGAAGATGCTCACCGAGGCGGGCAGCTGCTCCGGGGAGAGCAGCAGCATGAAGGGCACGAAGAAATTGCCCCACATCATGATGAAGGTGTAGATCGCGACGACGGCGAGACCGGGCCCCATCAGCGGCAGGATCACCCGCAGCAGCGTCTGCGGCCAGGAGGCGCCGTCCGTCCACGCCGCCTCCTCCAAGGCCGTCGGCACCCCGTCCATGAAGTTCTTCGTCAGCCAGACGGCGAACGGGAGCTGCGCCGCGGCCAGGAACAGTGCGGTGCCGTAGCGGGTGTCGATCAGATCGACCTGCACGAACAGCCCGTAGACCGGGACCATCACCGCGGTGATCGGCAGACAGGTCGCGAACAGGACCGTCAGCAGGTACGGGCGGGCCAGGCGCGAGCGGAAGCGGGACAGCGGATAGGCCGCCAGCGCGGCGCAGACCACCGTGAGCGCGGTGGCGCCGCCGCAGATCAGCAGGCTGTTGAGCATCGGGGTGAAGGTGATCTCGTCGGTCAGCACCGCTGAGAAGTTCGCCGCCGTCGGGGACTTCGGCAGCCGCACCCGCAGCGTCGCCTCCGCGTCCAGCGACGACAGCACCAGCCACAGGAGCGGCACGGCGAACGCCACCGCCACGGCCAGCAGCCCGGCGTCGGCGGCCAGACGGCGCAGCGCAGGGCGGCGCCCCCTGCGCACGGCGGGCCGAAGACCTCGGGGGCGGGGAAGCGGCACGGCTCAGACCTCCTCGCGCAGCAGACGCAGATAGACCACCGAGAACAACGCGCCCACCAGCAGCAACAGCAGCGCCACCGCGGTGCCGTAGCCGATCAGCGACTTCAGGAACGCCTGGTCGTACATGAACACCGGCAGCGTCTGGCTGCGGCCTCCCGGACCGCCCCGCGTCATCGTCCAGATCAGCCCGAAGACGGAGAGCGTCTGCAGGGTGTTGAGCATCAGATTGGTGCCGATGGAGCGGCGGATCATCGGCAGCGTGATGTGCCACAGCCGCCGCAGCCCGCCCGCGCCGTCGACCTCGGCGGACTCGGTGACCTCCTGGGGGATCCCGGAGAGCGCCGCCGAGTAGATCAGCATCGAGAACGCCGTCCCGCGCCACACGTTGGCGAACGACACGGCCAGGATCGGCAGCGTGAACAGCCAGTTCTGGGCGGGCAGATGGAGCCACTCCAGCACGGCGTTGAGGGTGCCGCGCCGCGCGAAGAAGGTGTAGAGCACAAAGCCCGCGACGATCTCCGGGAGCACCCAGGCGGTGATCACCAGCGCGCCGGTCACCGACCGCACGGGCCGCGAGGCGCGCCGCATCAGACCGGCCAGCGCCAGCCCCAGGGTGTTCTGGCCGAGGATCGAGGAGAGCACCGTGAAGACCAGGGTCAGGACGACCGCGTGGTGGAACGCCGGGTCGCCAAGGGCGCGGCGGAAGTTGGCCAGCCCGACGAAGGACGCCGACTCCTGGCCGGTCAGCTGGGTGTCGGTGAAGGCGATCCAGACGCAGTAGCCGATCGGGCCGGCGAGGAAGAGCAGCAGCAGGACGGTGGCCGGGACGATCGGCGACCAGCGCAGCAGCCGGGTACGTGCCGGCGCGGTACGGCGTGCCGGGGCGGCGGCCGCTTCCTGCTCGGCGGCGCGGACCGTCATGGCCGCTTGACCGTCCGGCCGTCCACGATCGACGTCAGCGCCTCGTCGTAGTCCCTGGCCGCCTGCCGCGGCGAGGAGTCATCGGCGGTGACCGCCTCCATCGCCTCCCCGATCGCCGCGGCGACCTTCGGGTACTCGGGCAGCGCAGGACGGTACTGGCTGACCTCGACCAGGCCGGTGAAGAAACCGATGCCGGGAACGGACCGCAGATACCGCGGATCGGCCGCGACGTCCTTGCGGACCGCGATCTGGGCGCCCCGTACGCACCACTCCAGCGCATTCGCCTTCGACTGGAAGGTCTCGATCAACTCCCAGGCCAGATCGGGCTGCTGGGACTTCTGCGGCACCGACCAGGTCCAGCCGCCGGCCAGGCTGACCCTGCCGGGCGGGGCGCCGTGCTGGGTGGGGAACGGCGCCTGCCCCAGCGTCGTCGACCACTGCGGCCAGGGGTTGCCGCCGCCCGTCTTCTGCCACTGCTGGCCCAGCCAGGACCCGTCGAGGTCGATGGCGAGCTTCTCCTCGGGCAGCAGCTCGGCGGCCACGTTCGTCTGGATGTTGGGGCTGAGCGCATCGGAGACCTCGGGCCCGAGCCGCTCCTTGTAGACCGTGTCGATGAAGGCCAGGCTGTCCTTGAAGCCCTTGGTGCCGGTGACCCACTTCTTGCTCTTGGGGTCGTAGAGCTGGTCCTTCCCGGTGCCGTACAGCAGCATCTCGAAGCCCTGCATCACGGCGGCCTCGCCCGCGCCCTTGCCGGTGAAGACGTTCAGCGGGATGACACCGGGTACCTTCTTCTTGATCGTCCGGGCCGCGTCCAGCACCTCGTCCCAGGTCCGGGGCCGCCAGTCGGCGGGCAGCCCGGCCCGCTGGAAGATCTTCTTGTTGAACCACAGCCCGCGGGTGTCCGTACCGTCCGGGACGCCGTAGACCTTCCCGTCCTGCCCCTTCGCCGCGGCCTTCGCGGCCGGCTCGAACTGCCGCCAGTCGTCCCACTTGTCGACGTACGGGTCCAGCGGCCGCAACAGCCCCGCCGTGATGTCGGAGTTGACCAGGAAGGTGTCCTCGTAGACCAGGTCCGGCGCGGTCCTGGGGGAGCGCATCATCTGCTGGATCTTGGTGTAGTAGTCGTTCTCCGACGCCTGGATCGGAATGAGCCGGACCTTCTTGCCGGGGTGGTCCTTCTCGAACTGCCGGGCCACCAGGCGGATGTAGTCGTCCCGGACCGTGACCTTGGCGTTGGTGTCCTTGATGAAGGCGACCTTGACGGTGTTCTTCCCGTTTCCGGACCCGCCGCCGCAGGCGGTGAGAGTACCGGCGGCGACGACGGCGGCGGCGAGCAGGATCAGCGGGGCGGTGGGGCGCACGGCACGACCTCCAGCGACGGACCAGGGCGACTGGCGTGGGTCAACTAGCCACTGCGTACTGCCCGCTGAAAGTAAGTCACCGGTCACAACGGGTCAATGCCCCGACCAGCGGTAGCGCAGTTCGGGGCGGCCGACCTGGCCGTACTGCGGGGCGCGGACGGCCCGGCCGCTCTCCACGAGGTGTTCGAGGTAGCGCCGCGCGGTGATCCGGGAGATCCCCACGTCGGCGGCCGCCTCGGTGGCCGTCAGCCCGCTCCCGGCGGCCCGCAGCACATCGGTCACCGCCCGCAGGGTCGCCGCGGTCAGCCCCTTGGGCAGCTCGGCCGGGCGCGGTGCGCGCAGCGCGGCGATCGCCCGGTCCACCTCGTCCTGGCCGCTGGCCTCCCCGGTCGTGGCGCGGAACTCCGCGTAGGTGGTGAGCCGGTCGCGCAGCGTGGAGAAGGTGAACGGCTTCAGCACGTACTGCACCACACCGAGCGAGACGCCCTCGCGCACCATCGCCAGATCGCGGGCCGAGGTGACCGCGATGATGTCGGCGGTGTGCCCGGACGCGCGCAGCGACCGCACCAGCTGCAGACCGTGGCCGTCGGGCAGGTACAGATCGAGCAGCAGCAGATCGACGGCGTGCTGGTCGAGGTGGCGGCGGGCGTCGCCCATGGAGTGCACGGTGCCGGAGACGGTGAAGCCGGGCACCCGCCCCACGTACAGGGCGTGCGCGGCGGCGGCCACCGGATCGTCCTCGACGACCAGGACCCGGATGTCGGAGGGGCTCACCGGCCACATCCTCTCGCGGCCGGGCGGTTCCGGGCGCTCGACCCGCTCACGCCGTCGCCCCCGTCCGCAGCGGCAGCCGCACGGTGAACCGCGCGCCGCCTTCCGGCGCGCGGTCCAGGGTGAGGGTGCCGCCGTTGCGGTGTACGGCCTGCCGGACCAGGGCCAGGCCCAGGCCGTGGCCGGGGCCCCGGGCGGGCGCGGCGGCCGGCTGCTTGGTGGTCCAGCCCCGCCGGAAGATCTCCTCGGCGGCGTCCGCGGCCACCCCCGGGCCGTTGTCCGCCACCCGCAGCAGCAGCTCACCCCCGGCCGCCCGCGCGGTGACGTGCACCCGCGGCGGCTCGGTGGCGCCGTGCTCCTGGGGCGGGGCGGCGGCGTCGATGGCGTTGTCCACCAGATTGCCCAGCACCGTCACCAGATCGCGGGCCGGCAGCGCGGGCGGCAGCAGTCCGTCGTCGATCCGGCTGTCCGGCGTCAGGGTCAGCTCGACACCGCGCTCGTTGGCCTGCGCGGCCTTGCCGAGCAGCAGCGCGGCCAGCACCGGCTCGGCGACCGCGCCGACGACCTGATCGGTCAGCGCCTGCGCCAGCTCCAGTTCCGCGGTGGCGAACTCCACGGCCTCCGGTGTCCGCCCCAGTTCGATCAGCGAGACGACCGTGTGCAGCCGGTTGGCGGCCTCGTGCGCCTGCGAGCGCAGCGCCTCGGCGAAGCCGCGTACCGAGTCCAACTCGCCCGACAGCGCCTGGAGTTCGGTGTGGTCGCGCAGGGTCACCACGCTGCCGCACCGCTCACCGCCGGAGACCGGGGAGGAGTTGACGACCAGCACCCGCTCGCCGGTCAGATGCAGCTCGTCGACCCGCGGACCGGGCGAGTGCAGCGCCTCGGTCAGCGGCTGCGGCAGCCCCAGCGCGGCGACCGGGCGCCCCACCGCGTCCTGCGACAGCCCCAGCAGCTCCCGTCCGCCGTCGTTGATCAGGGCGACCCTGCGCTGCCCGTCGAGCATCAGGAGCCCCTCGCGTACGGCGTGCAGCGCGGCCTGGTGGTAGTCGTGCATCCGGCTCAGCTCCTGGGCGTTCATCCCATGGGTGTGCCGCCGCAGCCGGGCGTTGATCACGTAGGTGCCCAGTCCTCCGAGGGCCAGCGCCGCGGCCGCCACCCCGACCAGCGCCAGGACCTGCTCGCGCAGCTGCTCGCTGATCGTCTTGACGGTGATCCCCGAGCTGACCAGCGCGGTGATCTTCCCGCCGCGCTGCGGGTCGCGGACCGGCGCGACGACCCGCACGGACGGTCCGAGGACCCCCATGTGCGTCTCGGGGAAGATCTCGCCGCGCAGCGCCGGGCCGATGTGCCCCAGGTACGTCCCGCCGATCGCGGTCGGCTCCGGATGCGTCCAGCGGGTGCCGTCCGGAGCCATCACCACCACGAAGTCGACGCCCGCGTCACGCCGCAGCCGTTCGGCGTACGGCTGGAGCGCCGCGGTGGGGTCCTTCGTGCGGGCCGCCGCGACGACGGCCGGGGAGTCGGCGACGGCGGTGGCCGCCGCGGTCGCCTGCCGCCGCGCGGTCTCCTCCGCCTGCCGGCCGGCGCTGACGTACGCGAAGACGGCGCAGCCCACGACGACCGCCGCCACCAGCACGACCTGCATGGCGAAGAGCTGCCCGGCGAGGCTGCGGGGGCCGCGCAGCCGCCGGGGCGGCCGGGGTCGGGGGAGTCGCATGCGTAACAGTCTGCCCGGTCACTTTTGCGTGAACGAAATGTACGCAAGGGTGACGGGCGCCACACGGGCGTGCATAGTCGCCGGGACTTGTTGTGCGCCGGAGCCGCAGACCGGGCGCAGAACCGTAGACCCGAGGAGGCAGCCGTGGCTGCTGCACAGACCCCGCCGTCCGGGGGCACCACCAAGGAGAGCGCGCCGGCCAAGCGGGACCGGACCCACTTCCTCTACATCGCCGTGATCGGGGCGGTGCTGCTCGGCATCATCGTGGGCTTCGCCGCCCCCGGCGTGGCCGTCGAGCTCAAGCCGCTCGGTACCGGGTTCGTGAACCTGATCAAGATGATGATCTCGCCGGTCATCTTCTGCACCATCGTGCTGGGCGTCGGCTCGGTCCGTAAGGCCGCCAAGGTCGGCGCGGTCGGCGGACTGGCCCTCGGCTACTTCATGGTGATGTCCACCGTGGCGCTCGCCATCGGCCTGCTCGTCGGCAACATCCTGGATCCCGGCTCCGGCCTCCACCTGACCGAGTCCGTACGCCATGCCGGCCAGGCCCAGACCTCGGGCGACGCCGAGTCCCTGCCCGAGTTCCTGCTCGGCATGATCCCCACCACCCTGGTCTCCGCCTTCACCCATGGCGAGGTGCTGCAGACGCTGCTGGTGGCGCTGCTGGTCGGCTTCGCCCTGCAGGCGCTGGGCTCGGCGGGCGAGCCGGTGCTGCGCGGCATCGGACACCTCCAGAAGCTGGTCTTCCGGGTGCTGGCCATGATCATGTGGGTGGCGCCGGTGGGTGCCTTCGGCGCCATCGCGGCGGTGGTCGGCGAGACCGGCCTGGACGCGCTGAAGTCGCTGGCCATCATCATGATCGGCTTCTACACGACCTGTCTGCTCTTCGTGCTCGTGGTGCTCGGCACGCTGCTCCGGCTGGTCGCCGGGATCAATATCTTCATCCTGCTGAAGTACCTCGCCCGCGAGTTCCTGCTGATCCTGTCCACCTCCTCCTCGGAGTCCGCGCTGCCCCGGCTCATCGCCAAGATGGAGCACCTGGGCGTCAGCAAGCCGGTGGTCGGCATCACCGTCCCGACCGGCTACAGCTTCAACCTCGACGGCACCGCCATCTACCTGACGATGTCCTCGCTGTTCGTGGCCGAGGCGATGGGCAAGCCGCTCTCGCTCGGCCAGCAGATCTCGCTGCTGGTCTTCATGATCATCGCGTCCAAGGGCGCCGCCGGGGTCACCGGTGCAGGTCTGGCCACGCTGGCCGGCGGCCTGCAGTCGCACCGCCCCGAACTGGTCGACGGCGTCGGTCTGATCGTCGGCATCGACCGCTTCATGAGCGAGGCGCGCGCCCTGACCAACTTCGCGGGCAACGCGGTGGCCACCGTCCTGGTCGGCACCTGGACCAAGGAGATCGACAAGACCAGGGCGGCCGAGGTGCTGGCCGGCCGGATCCCGTTCGACGAGAAGACGCTGGTCGACGACGCCCACGCCGACCCGCTCGGCGCCCAGCTCGTCGAACCGCGCGACGGCGGCGCGAAGGAGTCCGCCAAGGTCTGAGCCACACCACGCAGGAGGGGAGAGGGGGCGGGCGCCGCATGCGGCGCCCGCCCCTTCGCGTCCGCGGACGCGGCGTGGCGCTCAGGCCGGGGCGAACCAGACCGTCGCCAGCGGGGGGAGGACGACCGCGAGGGAGGAGCCGCGGCCGTTCCAGGCAGTGGGTTCGGGCTTGAGCGGGCCGGGGTTGGCCACGCCGCTGCCGCCGTAGCGCACCTCGTCGGTGTTGAGGACCTCGCGCCAGGCGGGGACGTCGTCCGGGACGCCGAGCCGGTAGGCGTGGCGCACGACGGGCGAGAAGTTGCTGACCGAGATCAACGGGGCGCCGTCGGCGGCGAAGCGCAGGAAGGAGAACACGTTGTCCTCGCTCGCGTCGCCGTCGATCCAGCCAAAGCCCGCGGGGTCGGTGTCGCGTTCCCACAGGGCGGGGGTGGCGGCGTAGCGGAGGTTCAGATCGCGGACGAGATCGCGTACGCCCCGGTGGTCCGCCGCCGCCTCGTAGGACGGGTCGAGCAGCCACCAGTCCGGGCCGTGGCTCTCCGCCCACTCCGCGCCCTGGGCGAACTCCTGCCCCATGAAGAGGAGTTGCTTGCCCGGATGGGCCCACATGAAGCCCAGATAGGCACGGTGGTTGGCCCGCTGCTGCCACCAGTCGCCGGGCATCTTCGACACCAGCGCCCGCTTGCCGTGCACGACCTCGTCGTGGGAGATCGGCAGCACATAGTTCTCGCTGTACGCATACACCATCGAGAAGGTCATCTCGTGGTGGTGGAACTTGCGGTGCACCGGCTCGTGCTCGACATACCCGAGCGAGTCGTGCATCCAGCCCATGTTCCACTTCAGGCCGAAGCCCAGACCGCCGAAGCCGCCGGGCCCGACGTGGTGGGTGGCGCGGGTGACGCCGTCCCAGGCCGTGGACTCCTCGGCGATGGTGACGACCCCGGGGCAGCGGCGGTAGACCGTGGCGTTCATCTCCTGGAGGAAGGCCACCGCGTCGAGGTCCTCCCGGCCGCCGTGGGCGTTCGGCGTCCAGCCGCCGTCCTCGCGCGAGTAGTCGAGATAGAGCATCGAGGCCACGGCGTCCACCCGCAGCCCGTCGATATGGAACTCCTCGCACCAGTACACGGCGTTGGCGACCAGGAAGTTGCGGACCTCGGTGCGCCCGTAGTCGAACTCCAGGGTGCCCCAGTCCGGGTGCGCGGCCCGCGCCGGGTCCTGGTGCTCGTAGAGCGGGCGGCCGTCGAACTCCGCCAGCGCCCAGTCGTCGCGCGGGAAGTGCGCCGGCACCCAGTCCATCAGGACGCCGATCCCGGCCCGGTGCAGCGCGTCGATCAGGAACCGGAAGTCGTCCGGGGTGCCCATCCTGGCGGTGGGCGCGTAGAACCCGGTCACCTGGTAGCCCCAGGAGCCCCCGAAGGGGTGCTCGGAGACCGGCATGAACTCGACATGGGTGAAGCCCAAGTCCTTTACATAGGCCGGTAGTTGGGCGGCGAGCTGGCGGTAGGTGAGGCCGGGGCGCCAGGACGGCAGATGCACCTCGTAGACGGAGAACGGCGCCTGGTGCACGGGCCGCTCGCCGCGCCGGGCCATCCAGTCGGCGTCCCCCCAGCGGTAGTGCGACGCGTCCACGACCGAGGCGTTGGCGGGCGGGCACTCGGTCCGCCGGGCCATCGGGTCGGCGCGTACGGTCTTCGATCCGTCCGGCCGGGTGATCTCGAACTTGTACAGTTCGCCCGCGCCGATGCCGGGCAGGAAGAGCTCCCAGACGCCCGAGGAGCCCAGCGACCGCATCGGGAACGCGGTGCCGTCCCAGTAGTTGAAGTCGCCGACCACCCGCACGCCCCGGGCGTTCGGCGCCCAGACGGTGAACCGGGTGCCGGTGGTGCCCTGGTGCTCCATGGTGCGCGCACCGAGCGCCTGCCACAGCTGCTCGTGCCGTCCCTCACCGATCAGATGGAGGTCCAGCTCGCCGAGCGCGGGCAGGAAGCGGTAGGGGTCGGGCACGGTCAGGGTGTGCTCGCCGTAGTCGACCAGCAGCTCGTAGGCCGGGGCGGTGCGCAGCGGCAGTACCCCGGCGAACAGCCCGTCGCCCTCGGCGCGCAGCTCGGCGCGCAGCCCCTTCGCCACGACCGTGACGCGCCGGGCGTAGGGCCGCAGGACCCGGACGAGCAGCCCGCCGCGCACGGGGTGCGCGCCGAGCAGCCCGTGCGGGTCGTGGTGCGCACCGTCCAGCAGCCGCCCGCGGTCCTCATCGGACAGCGGAGCGGCGGCCCGCACCCCGCGCCCGCCGGACGACGGCTCCGCGGCGGCGCGGGAGCGGGCGGCGGCCCCGGCGCCCGCGGTCCCGGACGGCGTACGGCGCGTCGGCGGCGGTGCGGCGGCGGTGGCGGGTGACGGCGATGCGGAGGGGGATCGCGAGGGGGGTCCCCCCGGAGGTCTGGGGGAGGTTCCGGCTGGGGTGGTGGCAGGGGACGGGCGGGCGGTCACGAAGGGCCTCCTCAGGGGCGGGTAGATCACGGCGAGTCGTACGGGCGGGCGCCCACGGCCGGCTCTCCGCCCGCCGCCAGCCGTCGGACGGCGGCCATCGGGACGGCCAGCCAGTCGGGCCGGTGCCGGGCCTCGTAGAGCACCTCGTAGACGGCCTTGTCGGTCTCGTAGGCGCGCATCAGTTCGGGCGCGGAGCGCGGGTCGAGCCCGCCGGCCTCGGCGTAACCCCGGCAGTAGGCGGCGCGGGTGCGCCGGGCCCACTCCAGCGACCAGGGGTCCCCGCCGGCCGGCCCGACGCGCGCCGCGTAGTCGAAGGAGCGCAGCATCGCCGCGACATCGCGCACCGCCGGCTGCGGCCGCCGCCGCTCGGCCAGCGGGCGGGCCGGTTCGCCCTCGAAGTCGATCAGCGACCAGCGGCCCTCGTCGGCGGAGCGCAGCGTCTGCCCCAGGTGCAGATCGCCGTGGATGCGCTGGGCGGCCCAGCTGCGGCCGTCGTGGCCCACCGCGGCCAGCGCGTCGAAGGCGGTGCGCAGCCGGGCGCGGTAGGGCTGCAGTACGGGCACGGCACGCGCGGTGGCCTCCAGCCGCGCGATCATCTGCGCGGCGATCGCCTCGAGCTGCGGGCGGCGCAGCTCGGTGGTCGGCAGTGTCTGGGCGAGCGCGGTGTGCACCTCCGCGGTGGCGTGGCCGAGCGCCCGCGCCGAGCCGGTGAAGTCGGCGCGCACGGCCAGCGCGTTCAGCGCCAGCTGCCAGCCGTCCGCCGACCCCGGCAGAAACGGCTGGAGCACGCCCAGCGTCGTCGCCTCGCCGTTCTCGCCGGTGGCCGCCGACTCGAACCACGCGGCCGGCGCCGGCACCCGCGCGCACTTGGCGTCCGCCAGCGCCCGCGGCAGCTCCAGATCCGGGTTGACGCCCGGCTCGATGCGCCGGAAGACCTTCAGGATGAACGAATCTCCGTAGACGATCGAGGAGTTGGACTGCTCGACGGCGATCGGCCGGGCCGGCAGCCCGGAGGGGATGTCCGCCCGCGGCTCGCGGCAGAAGCGCAGCCCGCCGAGGCGTCCCGGTACCCGCAGCCGCTCCAGCAGCAGCCCGCACAGCCGGTTGTCGAGCAGCGCGTCATAGACCGTACGGCCGCGCAGCGGGCCGCCCTGCGGCCGGCCGATCACCGCCGGCGCCAGCTGCGGCGGCGGTGCCGGATGCACCCCCAGCAGGAGTTGGTAGCAGTCGCCGCCGGCCGGTGTGCGGCTCGGCGGGGCGCTCTGCTGGGCGCGGACGAGCAGCTGGAGCAGGCCCGGGGCGGTGCCGTCGCCGGCGCACGGCAGCAGTTCGGTGGCCGACAGCAGCGTGAAGCCGGTGAGCAGCCGTCCCTTGCCGGCGAACCAGCGCTGCCGCGGCACCCAGTCGGCGAGCAGCGGGACCAGGGAGGAGAGCAGATCGGGGGCGGTGACGAGCGGGCGGCGGTCAGGGGTGTTACGGGTGGCACGGGTCGGGGCGGTGTCCGACATGGCGTCGCGTCCTTTCCCCGGGCACACGACAGGTAGGGCAAAGTGTCCCGGAATGCGGCCTTCACTGTGCGGTGGCGCGGTGGCGGTACCCCCGTACGGAGGCTGTGCGGGTCCCCCCGAAGGGAGAGGCTTCGGGGGGTGTCTTCGGCGTGCGCGCTTCCGCCGCGCGGCGGTCACCCACCCGAGCCGGGGGGACCGACGATGGCTCACCCGGCCCGTGCGGTAGTAGGGAGACTGCCCGAGCGAAAGGTCGAAAAACGCCCGTACGCGCCGTGCGGCCGCGTACGGGCGGTGTGCTCGGCGCCCGTGCCCGGTCAGGGCGGGGGCGCTAAGCGGGGTTTCTGCGCAGCCGGAACCAGTAGAAGCCGTGGCCCGCCAGGGTCAGCAGGTACGGCAGCTCCCCGATGGCCGGGAAGCGGACGCCGCCGATGAGCTCCACCGGGTGCCGGCCGCTGAAGGACCGCAGGTCCAGCTCCGTCGGCTGGGCGAACCGCGAGAAGTTGTGCACGCACAGCACCAGGTCGTCGTCCGCGCCGCCGGTGCCCGGCGACTCCCGCAGGAAGGCCAGCACCGCCGGGTTGGTGGAGGACAGCTCGGTGTAGCTGCCGAGGCCGAACGCCGGGTTCTGCTTGCGGATCTCGATCATCCGGCGGGTCCAGTGCAGCAGCGACGACGGTGAACTCATCGCCGCCTCGACATTGGTGACCTGGTAGCCGTAGACCGGGTCCATGATGGTCGGCAGGAAGAGCCGGCCCGGGTCGCAGGAGGAGAACCCGGCGTTGCGGTCCGGGGTCCACTGCATCGGGGTGCGCACCGCGTCGCGGTCGCCGAGCCAGATGTTGTCGCCCATGCCGATCTCGTCGCCGTAGTAGAGGATCGGCGAGCCGGGCAGCGACAGCAGCAGGGCCGTGAAGAGCTCGATCTGGTTGCGGTCGTTGTCGAGCAGCGGCGCCAGTCGCCGGCGGATGCCGATGTTGGCGCGCATCCGCGGGTCCTTGGCGTACTCCGCGTACATGTAGTCGCGCTCTTCGTCCGTGACCATTTCGAGGGTCAGCTCGTCGTGGTTGCGCAGGAAGACGCCCCACTGGCAGCCGGACGGGATCGCCGGGGTCTTGGCGAGGATCTCCGAGACCGGGTAGCGCGATTCGCGGCGCACCGCCATGAAGATGCGCGGCATGACCGGGAAGTGGAACGCCATATGGCATTCGTCGCCGCCGACGGCGTAGTCGCCGAAGTAGTCGACGACGTCCTCCGGCCACTGGTTGGCCTCGGCCAGCAGCACGGTGTCCGGATAGTGCGCGTCGATCTCGGCCCGGACCCGCTTGAGGAAGGCGTGCGAGGCCGGCAGGTTCTCGCAGTTGGTGCCCTCCTCGGCGTAGAGGTACGGCACCGCGTCCAGCCGGAAGCCGTCGATGCCCAGGTCGAGCCAGAAGCGCAGGGCGGAGATCATCTCCTCCTGGACCGCCGGGTTCTCGTAGTTGAGGTCCGGTTGGTGGGAGAAGAAGCGGTGCCAGTAGTACTGCTTGCGGACCGGGTCGAAGGTCCAGTTGGAGGCCTCGGTGTCGACGAAGATGATCCGCGCGTCGGCGTACTGCTTGTCGTCGTCCGCCCAGACGTAGTAGTCGCCGTACGGGCCTTCCGGGTCGGTGCGCGACTCCTGGAACCACGGGTGCTGATCGCTGGTGTGGTTCATCACCATGTCGATGATGACCCGCATGCCGCGGTGGTGCGCGGCGTCCACGAACTCCACGAAGTCCGCCAGATCGCCGAACTCCGGGAGCACCGCGGTGTAGTCGGCGACGTCGTAACCGCCGTCCCGCAGCGGGGATTTGAAGAACGGCGGGAGCCAGAGACAGTCCACCCCCAGCCACTGCAGGTAGTCCAGCTTGGCCGTGAGGCCTTTGAGGTCGCCGATGCCGTCGCCGTTGCTGTCCTGGAAAGAGCGCACCAGGACCTCGTAGAAGACGGCGCGTTTGAACCAGTCGGGATCGCGGTCCTTCGCCGGGGTGTCCTCGAACGTGTCGGGGACTGGCTCATTGACGATCAATTGGGTGACCCTCCGATCGGTGAGGACGGTCGCAGCGACAGCACATGAGCGGGCGCGAGCGAGCGGCCCGGCTCAAGGCGCACATAGTTGTCCCTGCCCCAGTGGTAGGTATCGCCGGTGAGCTCGTCGCGCACCGGGAAGGACTCGTGCCGGCCGAGGCCGAGTTCCGGCATGTCCAACGACACCGTCGCCTCGTGGGTGTGGTGCGGGTCGAGGTTGACCACCGTGAGCACCGTGTCGGCACCGTCGCCGTGTCCCGCGCGCTTGGAGAAGGCGAGAACGGCGTCGTTGTCGGCGTGGTGGAAACGCAGATTGCGCAGCTGCTGCAGGGCAGGGTGCCGGCGGCGGATGCGGTTGAGCGCGGTGATCAGCGGCGCGATGGTGCGCCCCTGCTTCGCCGCCGCATCCCAGTCGCGCGGCCTGAGTTGGTACTTCTCCGAGTCGAGGTACTCCTCGCTGCCGGGGCGTACCGGCGTCGACTCGCAGAGCTCGTATCCGGCGTAGACGCCCCAGGTGGGGGAGAGGGTGGCGGCCAGCACGGCACGGATCTCGAAGGCGGGGCGGCCGCCCTCCTGGAGGTAGGCGTGCAGGATGTCCGGGGTGTTCACAAAGAAGTTGGGCCGCAGATAGGCGGCGGACTCGCCGGACAGCTCGGTGAGGTAGTCGGTCAGCTCCTGCTTGGTGTTGCGCCAGGTGAAGTACGTGTACGACTGCTGGAAGCCGATCTGGGCGAGGGTGTGCAGCATGGCCGGGCGGGTGAACGCCTCGGCGAGGAAGAGCACGTCCGGGTCGGTGCGGTTGATGTCGCCGATCACCTTCTCCCAGAACGCCACCGGCTTGGTGTGCGGGTTGTCCACCCGGAAGATCCGTACGCCCCTGGCCATCCAGAAGCGCAGCACCCGCTCGGTCTCGCGGACCAGCCCCCGGAAGTCCGCGTCGAAGGCGATGGGGTAGATGTCCTGGTACTTCTTCGGGGGGTTCTCCGCGTACGCGATCGAGCCGTCCGGGCGGTGGTGGAACCACTGCGGGTGCAGGGTGACCCAGGGGTGCTCGGGGGAGCACTGCAGGGCGAAGTCCAGCGCCACCTCCATCCGCAGCTCACGGGCCGTACGGACGAAGTGCGAGAAGTCCTCGAAGGTGCCCAGGTCCGGGTGGAGGGCGTCATGGCCGCCGGCCGCCGAGCCGATGGCCCAGGGGGAGCCGACGTCGTCCGGCCCGGCCGACAGCGCGTTGTTGGGGCCCTTGCGGAAGGACGTGCCGATGGGGTGGATCGGCGGGAGGTAGACCACGTCGAAGCCCATCGCGGCGACGGCCGGCAGCCGCTCGGCGGCGGTGCGCAGGGTGCCGCTGACGGCCGTGCCGCCGGGGGTGACGACGGCGCCCTCGGAGCGCGGGAAGAGCTCGTACCACGAGCCGTACAGGGCCCGCCGGCGCTCGACGAGCAGCGGCATGGGGCGCGAGACGGTGAGCAGTTCGCGCAGCGGATGGCGCTCCAGCGCCTCGACGACCTGCGGTGCGAGCGCCGCGGCGAGGCGGGCGGCGGCGGGCAGCGCGGGGTCGCGCAGTGCGTCCACGGCGCCGAGCACCGACTCCCGGCCGTCGCTCTTGGGGACCTCGGAGGCCGCCCGCTCGTGCAGTTCGGCGCCCTCGGCGAGGACCAGCTCGGTGTCGATGCCCGCCGGGATCTTGATCGAGGCATGTCTGCGCCAGGTGGTCAGCGGGTCGGACCAGGCCTCGACGGTGAAGGTCCAGCGGCCCTCGATGTCCGTGGTGACCTCGGCGCTCCACCGGTCGCTGCCGGGCGCCCGCTCCCGCATCGGGTTCCAGGGGCCGCAGCGCCCCGCGGGGTTGCGCAGCACCACATTCGCCGCGACCGCGTCATGGCCTTCGCGGAAGACCGTGGCCGAGACCTCGAAGGCCTCGCCCACCACGGCCTTCGCCGGGCGGCGGCCGCAATCGATCTGCGGGCGGATGTCCAGAACAGGGATGCGACCGATCATGGGCTCACCTGGCTTGTGATGCTTTGCGGGATTTTGTCCTTTGTATCCGCTTTACGGTGGGGTGACCGGGTGCGGGCAGGGGCGCTCCAGTCCGCTTTCACCCGGCTGGCGGATGGCACGGCCGGCCGGGGCGTACTCGGTGAGCCTTCCCTCGTGTGGCGACCCGGAAATCCGCTGCAATGTGAACTACTGGTACGTAACCGCTCACCCGTCGTGGCCCTGCGGATGTGCTCCCGGCCGCTCGCGGGCGGCTGCGCGGCTGCGCTGACACGGTCGGCGTTCGCCTCCTCAACTCGGTGTGAACACAGCGGAGTTGCGGTGTGCGGATGTCCGGTGTCGCGCCGGGGCCCGTCGGCGCCACACCGCAGCCTCCCCCCAGGAGGGAGTCCGTACAAGAGCGCATGAGGGGGTGGAATCAGCCATATCGGCCTACGCGGCGGTAGCCCACGGCCCGGAGGGGCGGGTGGGGCGGTGAACTCCCTTTAAAGGAGGGGGAGTTGGCGTACGGGTGAGGGGTCCGCTCGGGGCTCGCCGTACCTGCCGCCGTACGGCGGTCAACTCCCGCTCCGTGTGCGTCGGTTCGGGGCTGCGGTGGGTGGCGGCCGGGGCGCCGCCGGGTGCGGGTCACCGTGCCCCGCAGCCGGGCACGCGAAAGCGGTGTCCGGAGGGTCTCCGGACACCGCCCGCTTTCGGGGTCAGCCCACCCCGGGACGATCAGCGCCTTGCGGCGTGCCGCGTCACTTGACGGCGACACCCGTCCAGGCGGCCTCGACGCCCTTGACCTCGGCGCTGTCCTTGCCGTAGAGGTCGGTGGCGGCCTTGACGGTCGCCTCGCGCGCGGCCTTGTAGTCGGTGTTCGAGGTCATGTACTCGGTCAGGGCCTTGAACCAGATCTTCTCGGCCTTGTCCCGGCCGATGCCCTCGACCTTGGAGCCGTCAGCCGTCGGGCTGTCGTACTTGACGCCACCGATCTCCTTGGCGCCGCTGCCCTCGGACAGCAGGTAGAAGAAGTGGTTGCCGACGCCCGAGGAGTAGTGCGGGTCGAGACCGCCGGTGTTGGAGTCCCAGTTGTCCTGCGACTGGCCGTCCTTGCTGGGCTTGTCCATGTAGCGCAGCGGGGAGCCGTCACCGTTGATGTCGATCTTCTCGCCGATGAGGTAGTCGCCCGGGTCCTTCTCGTTCTTGGCGTAGAACTCGGCCGAGGTACCGAAGATGTCCGAGGTCGCCTCGTTGAGGCCGCCGGACTCGCCGCTGTAGGTGAGGTTGGCGGTGGCGGAGGTGACACCGTGCGACATCTCGTGCGCCGCGACGTCGAGGGCGGTGAGCGGCTTCTTGTTGCCCTCGCCGTCGCCGTACGTCATGCAGAAGCAGCTGTCGTCCCAGAAGGCGTTGACGTAGCTGTCGCCGTAGTGGACGCGGGAGAAGGCGCCCTTGCCGTCACCCTTGATGCCGCTGCGGCCGTGCACGTTCTTGTAGTAGTCCCAGGTCACGCCGGCGCCGTAGTGCGCGTCGACGGCCGCGGTCTGCGGCTCGTCGGGCTTGCCGGTGCCCCACTTGTCGTCCTCGTCCGTGAAGGCCTTGCCGTCGCCGGACTCGCCGTTCTCCAGGTTGGTGGTCTTGTGGCCACCGCGCTCGCCGTCGGTCAGCGTGAAGCCGTTGCCCTCCTTGGAGGTGCCCAGCTCGACGCCGCCGCTGTACTGGCTCTCGCCCTTGCCGGTGTGGATCTCGTCGTACTGGAACAGCTTCTTGCCGGTGTTGGCGTCGGTGATGACGTGCATCCGGCTGGGCGTGCCGTCCTTCTGGACGCCCTTGACGACGGTGTCGTAGGCGAGGACGGGGCTGCCGGTGGCGGCCCAGACGACCTTCTTCGGCGCCTGCGCGTCGCCCTTCTTGGCGGCGAGCGACTTCGCCGCGGTGCCCTGCGCCGACTTCGCGGCGGCCTGCGCGGCGATCTTCGGCGTGGTGGAGGCGACCTTGATGGTCTTGTCGGTCGACTTGGTGGTCGACTTGACGGCGCCGCTCTTGGCGGTGTGCACGATCAGGTCGCCGCCCAGGACCGGCAGCCCGGCGTAGGTGCGGTCGTAGCGGGTGTGCGTGGTGCCGTCGGCGTCCTTGATGACGTCCTTGACGACCAGCTTCTCCTGCGCACCGAGGCCGAGTGCCTTGGCGGTCTGCGCCTTGGTGGCGCTCGCGTCACGCAGCAGCTCCGCGCGGTGGGACGCGCTGAGCTGGAGGGGCGAGGCGTCCTTCTTGGCGGCCGGGGCCGGCGAGGCGCCGGCGGTGCCGACGGTGATGCCGGCGGCCAGGAGGGCGGCGGCCGCGAGGGCGCCACCGGTCACACGGGTCTTACGGGATATGCGGGGGGTCACGCGTGCTCCTTCAACTTTGCCAAGTGGTGGGGGTGCAAAGCGATGCGGGTGTGACATGCGTCGGGAAGACTGCCATTCGAACGCGTTCATGTCAGGAGGTTGTTAAGAGGTTGGCTGAAAATCGTTCGTAGAGAGGTGATCGCTGTTCGCATAACGGAGCTGGGCGCCGCCCCCGGAGCTCCGGGAGCGACGCCCAACGTCCTTGATTTTTCGGCCAGTTGTGAATCGGCGGAGACCGCCGGCCGGCCTATGTCATACGAAGGTGACGGCTGAGTGGCGAGGCCGGGTCAGAACGTCAGCTTCCAGCCGTTGATGTAGCCGGTGTCCTGTCCGTAGACGTCCTGGACCTTCAGCTTCCAGGTGCCGCCCGCCGCCTTCGCGGAGGCGTTGACGGTGTAGGTCGTCTTCACGTTCTCCGCCGAGTCGGTCGCGCTGGCGTTCTTCAGCCGGTAGGCCGTGCCGTCCGGGGCGATCAGGTCGATGACCAGGTCACCGCGGTAGGTGTGCACGATGTCCACCGCCACCTTCAGCGCGCTGGGGGCGTTGCCGCTGCGGCTGACCGTGATCGGTGAGGTGACCGCCGCGCCGGCGTCCGGGATCTGGACGTCGTCCGCGTTCTCGAAGACGTTGCCGCCGCCGGCCGGGTTGACCGTCCAGGTGAAGGCGGCCGTACCGGTCTTCTTTGCGGCGTCGGTGACCGTCACCGTCACACTGCTGGTGCCGGCCGTGCTCGGCGTACCGGAGACCAGGCCGGTGCTCGCGTTGATCGACAGCCCGGCGGGCAGCCCGGTCGCCGCGTACGACAGCGCGCCGGCGGTCCCGCTGGTCGCCTTGATCTGCAGGCTCGCCGCCTGGCCGACGGTGCTGGTCTGGTTGCCCGGGTTGGTGACGGACACCCCGCCGTCCGGGACGCGGGAGCCGACGTTGACCGCCGCCCAGGTGTTGGCCACGGTGTTGTACGTCGCGCTGCCCTGGCCGAACAGGTCCGCCGCCGCCTGGAGGGTGGCGGTGCGGGCGCCCGCGTAGTTGGTGTTGGCGCTCATGTACTGGCTCAGCGCCTTGAACCACACCTTCTCGGCGTTGGCCCGGCCGATGCCCGGGACGGGCTGGTTGTCGTAGGTCGGGCTGTCGTAGCGGACGCCGTTGATCTCCTTGGCGCCGCTGCCCTCGGACAGCAGGTAGAAGAAGTGGTTGGCGACACCCGAGGAGTAGTGGACGTCGATGTTGCCGATGCCGGAGTACCAGTAGTCCTTGGACGAGCCGTCCTTGCTGGGCTTGTCCATGTAGCGCAGCGGGGTTCCGTCACCGCGGATGTCGATCTTCTCGCCGACGAGGTAGTCGCCCACGTCGTTCGGGTTGTTCGCGTTGAACTCCGTGGCGGCCGCGAAGATGTCGCTGGTGGCCTCGTTCAGACCGCCGGACTCACCGCTGTAGGTGAGGTTGGCGGTGGCCGCGGTGACACCGTGCGTCATCTCGTGCGCCGCGACGTCGATGGAGGTCAGCGGCTTGGCGTTGCCGCTGCCGTCGCCGTACGTCATGCAGAAGCAGCTGTCGCTCCAGAAGGCGTTGACGTAGTTGTTGCCGTAGTGCACCCGGCTGTAGGCGCCGACCCCGTCGCCCCTGATGCCGCTGCGGCCGTGCACGTTCTTGTAGTAGTCCCAGGTCAGCGCGGCGCCGTAGTGCGCGTCCACACCGGCGGTCTGGGCGTTGCCCGGGGTGCCGTCGCCCCAGTTGTCGTCCGGGTCGGAGAACAGCGTTCCGGTGCCGGACGAGCCGTGGTTGAGGTTGTACGTCTTGTGGTTGCCGCGGCCGGTGTCGGTCAGGGTGTACGAGGGCGCGGTGCCGAGCGTGACCTTGCCGCTGTACTGGCTGTTGCCGGTGCCGTTCTCGATCCCCTGGTACTCGAAGATCTTGGCGCCGGTCGTGGCGTCCGTGATGACGTGCAGCTCGTTGGGCGTGCCGTCGTGCTGCAGCCCGCCGACCACGGTCTCGTAGGCGAGGACCGGCTTGCCGTCGGCGACCCAGACCACCTTGCGCGGCGCCTTCGCGGCCTCGGTCTTCTTCGAGCCCTGCGCCTGTGCGGACTTGACGGCCTTCGCCTCGGCGGCGGCCGGCTTGATCGCGGCGGTGGTGCCCGTCACCTTGAGCTGCGAGCGGACGGCCTTGGTGACGCCCTGGAGGGCGCCGCCCCTGCTCTCGTGCACGACCAGGTCGCCACCGAGGACGGGCAGGCCGTCGTAGGTGCGCTCATAGCGGGTGTGCACGGTGCCGTCGACGTCCTTCGAGACGTCCTTGACGACCAGCCTCTCCTTTGCGCCGAGCTTCAGCTGCCGCGCGGTCTCGGCGGTGGTGGTGGCCGCTGCCCGTATCAGCTCCGCACGCTGGGACGGGGACAGCTTGGCCGGCAGGGCGCCGGGATCGGGTGCGGCGTGCGCGGTGCCCGGCCGCGGGGCGGCCGCCGTACCGGTGCCGGCCTGTACACCGACGGCCAGCATCGCCGTGACGGCGACGAGCGCGCCGGTCGCAACGGCGCGTCTATGGGGGGTGCGTCTCACACTGACTCCTTCTGCGGTGGCCGCTACGTGACGGTGCGGCCGAGGGGGACCGGGCGGCAGTGCGGCCGTCCGGGCAGATCGAGGCAGAACTCATGGAGCGTGTGGGGGGAGACGTACGCAAGGTGCTTGACGTACTGGTGGAACGGGGTGGTGCGGGTGGAACCGGCTGCCGCGCGGCGTGGTGCCGTGGGGGCCGTGCGGCGGTTGCGGGGAAGAGTCCCACCACAGCTGGCTTGTTGTCAGGGGCCGATCAACTAATTGGCCGGAAAACGTCCGTTGCGCGGAATCGGCGTCCGGAAGTCGGACGGCCGGTGGCCGGTCTCACTCCGTCTCGCCGGCCGCGCCCCGCCCGTGCCAGGAGCGCCACAGGGCCGCATAGGCGCCGTCGGCCGCCACCAGGTCGTCGTGCGTGCCCAGTTCGGTGAGCCGGCCGTTCTCCAGCACGGCCACCCGGTCCGCGTCATGGGCGGTGTGCAGCCGGTGGGCGACGGCGATGACCGTACGGCCCTGGAGGACGGCGGCCAGCGCCCGCTCCGCGTGCCGGGCCGTGCGCGGGTCGAGCAGCGCGGTCGCCTCGTCCAGGATCACCGTGTGCGGATCGGCCAGCACCACGCGGGCCAGGGCGAGTTGCTGCGACTGCGCGCCGTCGGGGCGGTACCCGCCGGGGCCCAGCTCGGTGTCCAGCCCGGCCGGCAGCTCCGCGGCCCAGTCGGCACCCACGGCGGCCAGCGCGGCGCGCAGGGCGGCGTCATCGGCATCGGGCGCGGCGAGCCGCAGATTGTCGCGGACGGTGCCCAGGAACACATGGTGCTCCTGCGTGACGAGGACCACCTGGCGGCGCAGCACCCCGGGATCCAGCTCGGCGATCGGCACCCGCCCGACCGTCACCGAGCCGCTGCGCGGTGCGTCGACGCCGGCCAGCAGCCGGCCCAGGGTGGACTTGCCGGCCCCGGAGGGGCCCACCAGGGCTATCCGCTCGCCGGGGCGGATGGTCAGGGTGACGTCATGGAGGACGTCGCGCGGGGCGGGGTGCGCGCCGGGCGCGGGGTCCCCGCCCTCGTGTCCGCTGCCGTGCGCGACGTCGTAGGCGTAGCGGACCGCCGTCACCTCGATGCGGTCGCCGGCGGGCAGGACGGCCGGCGCGGCGGCGGCCCGCGGGGGCCGCGCGGCCTGGCCCAGCCCCTCGACCCGGGCGAACGCGGCGCCGCTGCTCTGGAGTTGCTCGACCCAGAGCAGGACCGTCGCCAGCGGCTCGGACAGCTGCCGCAGATACAGCGCCGCGCTGACGACCACCCCCAGACTGATCCCGCCCCGCCCCTGCAGCACCCCGCCGACCAGCAGTACACCGACCACCGGGAGGACATACGAGACGTCCACGGCGGGGATCAGCACGCTGCGCAGGAACAGCGTCCTGGTACGCGTGTGCCGGCACCGCTCGATCGCCTGCTCGCTCGCCGCCCGCCGGCGCTCCTGGAGCCCCAGCGCCTCGACGGTCCGGGCGCCCGTCGCGGTGGCCGCCAGCAGCTCGGCCAGCGCCGAGGTCGCCGCCCCCTCGGCCAGATACGCCGCGTGCGCCCGCCGCAGATACCACCGGACCGCCAGCAGACCGCTCAGCAGGCCCAGCCCGCAGAGCCCGAGCAGGGGATCGAGCGCCACCACCGCACCGAGCAGGAACAGGGACTGCACCGCCGCGACGAAGACCTCGGGCGCGGCGTCCCGCAGGGTCCGGGCGACCGAAGTGACGTCCGTCGTGCCGCGGGCCGTCAGATCCCCGCTGCCGGCCCGCTCCACGGCCGCCGCGGGCAGCGCCAGCGCCCGCTCGGCGTACTGCTCGCGCACCCGCGCCGCGGTCCGCTCGCCGAAGCGGTGCCCCGCATAGCGGGCGTACCGCGCCAGCAGCAGCTGCGCCAGCGCACACACCAGGATGACCAGCGCCAGCCGGTCGACCGTGTGCACCCCGCCGCCGTCCCGCACCGTGTCCACGATCCGGCCGAGCAGCCACGGGCCGACCAGACCCGCACCGGCCGCCAGCGCGTTCAGCGCGAGCGTCAGGGCGAACGCCCGCCCGTCCAGCCGGATCAGGCGCAGCGCGGCCCGCCGGGTCGCGGCGCGGCCGGCGACCGGCAGGGCCGGGCCGCCGGGCAGGTCATCGGCGCCGGCCGACCGGGGCCGGGCGGTGGTCGCGGTCATCGTGCGGCTCCGTCCACCAGGGGCGATGCGGGCCGGGGA
Source organism: Streptomyces sp. NPDC002446 (assembly GCF_053595675.1). NCBI lineage: Bacteria > Bacillati > Actinomycetota > Actinomycetes > Kitasatosporales > Streptomycetaceae > Streptomyces > Streptomyces sp. NPDC002446. Next base: position 56,878 of record NZ_JBSFYC010000012.1, read on the forward strand.
GCCGGGCCGCCGTCACCGTCCGCGCTCTCGTCACCGCGCGAGACCAGACGGCGGTATCCGGGCTGTTCTTCGAGGAGTTGACGGTGGCTGCCGACGGCGGCCACCTCGCCGTCGACCAGGAAGCACACCCGGTCCGCCCGGTCGAGCAGCAGCGGTGAGGTGCTGGTGACGACGGTCGTACGGCCCGCCCGCGCGGCGTGCAGCCGGGCCGCGACGGCCGCCTCGGTATGCGCGTCGACCGCCGAGGTCGGCTCCACCGCGAGCAGCACCTCGGGGTCGGCCAGCAGCGCCCGTACCAGACGCAGGCGCTGGCGCTGCCCGCCGGAGAGGTTGCGGCCCTGCGCCTCGATGGGCGAGCCGAGGCCGTCCGGCAGACCGCGGACGATGTCCTCGGCAAGCGCGGTGCGCAGGGCGCGGCCGATCTCGTCGTCGGTGGGGTCCCGGCGTCCGGCGACGACCTCGCGCAGCGTCCCGGCGAAGAGGTCCGCCTCGTTGTCGGCGACCAGGATGCGGTCGCGGACCCGGTGCAGCGGGATCTCGTCGAGGCGCACCGCGCCCCAGGTCGCCGCCGAGTCCGCGAACCGGCCCAGGCGGTCGACCACCGCCGCGGACTCGGCCGGCCGGGCGGCGGCCAGCGCGGTCAGCAGGCCGGGCACCACCTCGACGCCGGACACCGGATCCCGCAGTACGGCCGGCGCCTCGGGCGCCTGCGCCCCCTCGCCCCCGGTCCGCCGGCCGTCCGCCGTCTCCGGCTCCCGCTGCAGGAACCGGACCACCCGCCGGGCGGCGACCAGGCCCCGCGTCAGGTCGTAGCCGCCCTCGATGAAGAACGACACCGGCACCACCAGCGCCGCCGCATAGCCGTAGACCGCCACCAACTCGCCGACGGTGATGTCCCCCTGGGCCGCCATCCGCGCCGCCAGCCAGGTCACCGCGGCCAGGAACAGCGTCGGCAGCCCCACCCCGAGCGCCTGGATCCAGCTCGTGGCCGCGCCCACCCGATAGCCCTCACGGCGCAGTTTCTGCGACTCGCGCCGGTACCGGTCGGCGAACACGTCCTTGCCGCCCAGACCGCCCAGCACCCGCAGCCCGCCGACCAGGTCCGCAAGCCGCGCCGCCAGCCCGCTCTGCCGCTCGCGATACCGCGACTCCGCCCCCTGCAGCCGGCCCAGCAGCGGCCCCACCAGCAGCGCGAGCAGGGGCACGCCCAGCAGCACCACCGCGGCGAGCAGCGGGGAGACACCCAGCAGCAGCACGGCGACCACCCCGTAGGCCAGCACCCCGCCCACCCCGGGCCCGGTCATCGTCAGCGTCTGGCTGATCACCCCGACATCGCCGATGCCGATCGTGACGACCTCCCCGGCCGTCACCTTCTCCGGCAGCGCCGCGCCCAGCCGCAGGGTGTGCGCCACGACGGCCCGCACCGTGCGGAAGGTGGCGTCCATCCGGATCCTGGTCATCGTGCGGTGCCGCAGCATCCCCAGCCAGGCGTTGAGCACCCCGACGCCCAGCAGCACCGCCGCCCACCCGGCCAGCGCCGGCATCCGGCCCGGCGCCAGCCCCTCGTCGATCGCCCGTGAGAGCACATACGGCGGCAGCATCAGCCCCGCCATCCACAGACTCCCGTACGTCGCTCCCGCCGCGACCCGCCCCCGCTGACTGGCCACCAGCCACCACAGATAGCGCCAGGCACTGCGGTGGCGCGGCGCCCCCGCATCCGCCCCGGCCGAGATGTGCTTCATCCGTGCCCCCTCACGTCCTGCCGCCTACCCCACGCTGTCCCGCCACGCCTGATGCAGCTCGGCGAACCGGCCCTGGTCGGCGATGAGTTGGTCCGGCGGGCCGTCCTCGACGATCCGTCCTTCGGACATGACCAGGACCCGGTCGGCTCGCTCCACGGTCGACAGGCGGTGGGCGATGACCAGGGCCGTGCGGCCTTGGAGGACAGTGTCCATGGCGGCCTGCACGGCACGTTCGCCGGGGATGTCCAGGGAGCTGGTCGCCTCGTCGAGGATCAGCACGGCGGGGTCGGCGAGCAGGGCCCGGGCGAAGCCGACGAGCTGGCGCTGGCCGGCCGAGATGCGGCCGCCGCGCTTGCGGACGTCGGTGTCGTAGCCGTCCGGCAGGGCGCTGATGAAGTCATGGGCGCCGATGGTCTTCGCGGTGCGTTCGATCTCCGCACGGGTGGCGTCCGGGCGGCCGAGGGCGATGTTCTCGGCGACCGTACCGCTGAACAGGAACGCCTCCTGGGTGACCATGACGATGCCGCGGCGCAGCTCGGCGGTGGACAGCTCCCGCAGGTCGACGCCGTCGAGCAGCACCCGGCCCTCGGTGGGGTCGTAGAAGCGGGCCAGCAGCTTGGCCAGGGTGGACTTGCCGGCGCCGGTCGCGCCCACCACGGCGACGGTCGTACCGGCCGCGAGGGTCAGATCGAAGCGGGGCAGCACCTCGCGGCCGGTGCGGTAGGCGAAGCGGACCTCGCGGAAGGCGACCTCGCGCCCCGGCCGGCCGGGCGCCGGGGACGGCAGCGCGGCGGGCGCCGCCGGCTCCGGGACCGCGGGGCGCTGGGCGAGCAGACCGGCGATCTTCTGCAGCGAAGCGGCCGCGGACTCATAGGCGTTGAGGAACATCCCCAGCCGGTCGATGGGGTCGTAGAGCCGGCGCAGATACAGCACCGCGGCGGCCAGTACGCCGAGCGCCAGATCGCCGGTGGCCACGCGGTAGGCGCCCCACAGGACGATCGCGGCCACCGCGGTGTTCGCCACCAGACGGGAGCCGAGGACATAGCGCGCCATCTCCAGGAACGCATCGCCGTTGACCCGCTCATGGCGGTGGTTCAGCCGGGCGAACACGGCGTCGTTGAGCCGCTCACGGCGGAACGCCTGCACCGGCCGGATCCCGCCCAGGGTCTCGGCGAACGTCACGATGACGTCCGCCATCGCCGTGGACTTCGCGCTGTAGACCCGGTGCGTACGGCGCCGGTAGGAGCGTACGAGGAGGTACAGGGGCACCCCGGAGGCCACGGCGGCCGCCCCGAGGCCCCAGTCCAGGCCGATCAGGGTCACGGTGATGTAGACCGTCCCGAGGGCGATCGCCATCAGCTCCTGCAGCCCCTCCTCCAGGAGATCGCGCAGCGCCTCGACATCGGTCGTGGCACGGGCGATCAGCCGCCCGGACGTGTAGCGCTCGTGGAAGTCCAGGCTCAGCGCCTGGCCGTGCCGGAAGATCCGGCCCCGGAGGGTGCGCAGTACGTCCTGGCTGACCCGGCCGCAGACCTGGATGAAGCCGAACTGCAGGGCGCCGGACGCCGCGGCGCACAGCGCGGCGGCCAGCGCCACGGCGATCAGCGGCCCGTGCTCGCCCGCCCGCAGGGCCGGTACCGCACGGTCCAGCGCATAGGCGACCAGCAGCGGCCCGGCCTGCACGGCGGCCTGCTGCAGGAGCAGGAGGACGGCCACCGCCCAGACGCGGGGGCGGTGCGGTGCCAGCAGGGAGGCGAGGAGCGCGCGGGCGGCGCCCCTGGGAGCGGGCAGCTGGTCCTGCGCGAAGGCGTCCGCGGGGCCGGGGCGCGGCTGCGGCTGCTGCTGGTCGCCGTCCGGCCGGGGCGGCTCCTGCCCGTGCGGTCCCGGGCGGTCCCCGGGGCCGTCGGACGGGTGGCCGGCCGTGGTGGTCGTCATCGGGCGCCCTCTTCCCCGCCGGACATCAGCGCGGCGTACTCGGGGTTGTCCCGGAGGAGTTCGTGGTGGGTGCCGACGGCGGCGATCCGGCCGTCGGACAGCAGCGCCACCCGGTCGGCGAGCAGGACCGTGGACGGGCGGTGCGCGACGACCAGCGCCGTGGTCGTGGCCAGGACCTGGCGCAGCGCCGCCTCCACCAGGGCCTCGGTGTGCACGTCGAGGGCCGAGAGCGGATCGTCGAGGATCAGGAAGCGGGGCCGGCCGACGACGGCGCGGGCCAGGGCGAGCCGCTGCCGCTGTCCGCCGGACAGGCTCAGGCCCTGTTCGCCGACCTGGGTGGCGCTGCCCTCGGGGAGGGCGTCGACGAACCCGTCGGCCTGCGCCACCTCCAACGCCCGCCGCAGGTCCGCCTCGTGGACCCGCTCCCCGCCCATCAGGACGTTCTCCGCGGCGGTCGCCGAGAAGAGCGTCGGCTCCTCGAAGGCGACCGCGACCAGGGAGCGGGCCTCGTCCCGGCCGATCGTGGCCAGATCCCGCCCGTCGAGTGTGATCCGGCCGGCGGTGGGGTCGTACAGCCGCGGCACCAGCGCGGTGAGCGTGGTCTTGCCGCTGCCCGTCGCCCCGACCAGCGCCATCGTCTCGCCGGGTCTGATGTGCAGCGTGACGTCCCTGAGGGTGGGCGGGCTGCCGGGCGCCGCGTCGGGGTAGCGGAACGCGACGCCGGAGAAGACCAGACCGCCGGCGGAACCGTCCCCGGCGCCGCCGTCGCCCCCGCCGCCGCGCCCCGCCCCGGCGCCGTCGCCCGCCCCGGCGCCGTCACCGGCTTCGGCCCGTCCGCCCCCGTCCCCGCTCCCGGCCGCGTCCCGGCCGTCCGTCACCGCGGGCTCGTCCATCACCTCGAAGAAGCGGTCCGCGGCCGTCGCCGCCTCATTGCACATGGCCAGCAGGAAGCCGATCGACTCCACCGGCCAGCGCAGCGCCAGCGCGGTCGACAGGAACGCGACGAGGGTGCCCGCCGACAGCGCGCCGTCGGCCACCTGGAGCGTGCCGAGCACCAGGGCGGCGCCGATCGCGGTCTCCGGGAGCGCCGTGTTGACCGCCTGGATCCAGGCCAGCAGCCGCGCCTTGCGGAGCTCGGACGTACGCAGCGCGCCGGTCAGCTCCTTGAAGGCGCGGGCCTGGCTGCGGTGGCGTCCGAAGCCCTTGATGACGCGGATGCCGAGGACCGACTCCTCGACCACCGTCGTCAGATCACCCACCTGGTCCTGAGCCCGGCGCGTCACGCGCGCGTACTTCGCCTCGAAGAGCGAGCACAACACCATCAGCGGCAGCACCGGCGACAGCAGCACCAGGCCCAGCAGCCAGTGCTGGGCCAGCAGGACCACCCAGCCCACCAGGATCGTCACGCCGTTGACCAGCAGGAACGTCAGGGGGAAGGTGAAGAACATGCGCAGCATCTGAAGGTCGGTCGTGCCCCGCGACAGCAACTGGCCCGACGGCCAGCGGTCGTGGAAGGCGACCGGCAGGCGCTGGAGATGGCGGTACAGCGCCGCGCGCATCGCCGCCTCGACCCCGGCCAGCGGGCGCGCCACCAGCCAGCGCCGCAGCCCGAACAGCAGCGCCTCCGCGAGCCCCAGCAACAGCAGATATCCGCCGCCCAGCCACACCCCGGCCGCGTCGCGCTCCGCGACCGGACCGTCCACCAGCCACTTGAGGACCAGCGGGATGACCAGGCTCAGACACGAGGCGATCACCGCGACGCACGCGGCCGTGAACAGCCGTGCCCGCACGGGGCGGACATACGGCCACAGCCGTAACAGCGAGCGTACGGCGGAGGGTTGGGGTAAGGCGGTCCGGTCGGTCTGGGGCGTCGTGTGCGCGGTGTCGGCCATCACTCGCGAGCGTACGGCGCACCACTGACAACTCTCCTCAGGATTTTTCGCCGGGCCCCGCGGCCGGGCGGCGGCCGGTCCGGCTCAGCCGGGCAGGGCCCGGAAGAGCATCACCGACCGCCCGGCGAGCGTGACGGCGCCGCCCGCCGGGTACGGCGGCCGCGCCGGCCCCGACGGATCCTCCTGGGCGGTGTCCACGAGGAGTTCGTACGCCCGCGCCCACGGCGGGCCGGGGAGGGTGACCTGGCGGGGGCGGGCGGCGGCGTGCAGGACGGCGAGGAAGCTGTCGTCGACGATGCGGATGCCCCGGGCGTCGCGCTGCGAGATGTCGTTCCCGGAGAGGTACATGCCCAGGGTGGCGCCCGGGGTGTACCAGTCCTGTTCGGCCATCTCCGTGCCGTCCGCGGTGAACCAGGCCAGGTCGCGCAGACCGCCCTGATGGTGCGGCCGGCCGGAGAAGAACGCCCGGCGGCGCAGGACGGGATGCGCGCGGCGCAGCGCGATCAGGCGGGCGGTGAGGCCGGCCAGCGGGCGCCATTCGGGATCGTCGAGGAGCGACCAGTCCACCCAGCTGGTGGGGTTGTCCTGGCAGTAGGCGTTGTTGTTGCCGTGCTGGGTGCGGCCCATCTCGTCGCCGGCCACCAGCATCGGCACTCCGGTGGACAGCAGGAGGGTGGTCAGCAGGTTGCGCAGCTGGCGGTGGCGCAGCGCGGTGACCTCGGGATCGTCGGTCTCGCCCTCGGCGCCGCAGTTCCAGGACCGGTTGTCGTGGGTGCCGTCGCGGTTGTTCTCCCCGTTGTCGGCGTTGCGCTTGTGCTCGTAGGTGACCAGGTCGCGGAGGGTGAAGCCGTCGTGCGCGGTGATGAAGTTGACCGAGGCGTACGGGCGGCGGCCGCCCCAGGCGTAGAGGTCGCTGGACCCGGAGAGCCGGTAGCCCAGGTCGCGCACGTCGTGCTGCGCGCCGCGCCAGAAGTCGCGGACGGTGTCCCGGTAGCGGTCGTTCCACTCCGTCCACAGCGGGGGGAAGGCGCCGACCTGATAGCCGCCGGAGCCCACGTCCCAGGGTTCGGCGATCAGTTTGACGCGGCGCAGTACGGGGTCCTGGGCGATCACGGCGAGGAACGGCGAGAGCATGTCCACGTCGTGCATGGAGCGGGCCAGCGCCGCCGCCAGGTCGAAGCGGAAGCCGTCCACGCCCATCTCGGTGACCCAGTAGCGCAGCGAATCGGTGATCAGCCGCAGCACCTGGGGCTGCACGACGTGCAGGGTGTTGCCGCAGCCGGTGTAGTCGGCGTAGCGCCGGGCGTCCCCGGCCAGCCGGTAGTAGCCGCGGTTGTCGATGCCCCGCAGGGACAGCGTCGGGCCCAGTTCGCCTGCCTCCGCGGTGTGGTTGTAGACGACGTCCAGGATCACCTCGATACCGGCGTCGTGCAGCGCCCGCACCATCCGCTTGAACTCGCCGACCTGCTGCCCGCGGGTGCCGGTGGCGGCGTAGCCGGCGTGCGGCGCGAAGTAGCCGATGGAGTTGTAGCCCCAGTAATTGCGCAGCCCCCGGCGCACCAGGTGGTCCTCGTGGGCGAACTGGTGGACCGGCAGCAGCTCGACGGCGGTGACGCCGAGCCGGACCAGGTGCTCCAGCGCGGCGGGGTGCGCCAGGCCCGCGTAGGTGCCCCGCAGATGCTCCGGGACACCGGGGTGGCGCATCGTGAAGCCGCGCACATGCAGCTCGTAGAGGACGGAATCCGGCCAGGGCGTCTTGGGGCGCCGGTCGTCCCGCCACTCGTCCTCGCCGCCCTCGTCCCCGGTGTCGTCGCCGACCACGACGCCCTTGGGGACGTACGGGGCCGAGTCCCGGTCGTCGCGTACGGTGTCGGCGATCTGCTGCTGCGGCCAGTCGCGGACGTGCCCGTAGAGCTGGGCGGGCAGCGCGAGGCCGGCGCCGGCCGGCTCCGTACACGTCCCGAAGTCGCCGTCCACGGCCCTGGCATACGGGTCGAGCAGCAGCTTCGCCGGGTTCCAGCGGGCGCCGGTCCAGGGGTCCCAGCGGCCGTGCACCCGGTAGCCGTAGCGCCGGCCGGGGCGGACACCGGGCACGAAGCCGTGCCAGATCTCATGGGTGAGTTCGGTCAGCGGATGGCGCGTCTCGCGCTCCTCCTCGTCGAACAGACACAGCTCCACGGCCTCGGCCCCGCCCGCCCACAGGGCGAAGTTGGTGCCCGCGACGCCGTCGGGCCCGGTGCGGTAGCGGGCCCCCAGTGGCGTGGGACTGCCGGGGCGGACGTCCGCCGGTGGGGCGAGCGGCTCGTCCGCCACCGCCTCCTGCTCGGGTGCGCTCGACACGTGCCGGCCTCCTGCGGCTCATGGCTCGGTCGGGCGGTCCGCAGACACGGCGCACGGGGGCACCTCGCGGCGTTGGCCGGGGGAGTCCCGGCCGTGCGTGTGTCTCCGCCCTCCCCGTTGTTCTGCCCGCAACCGGGCGTTGCCTCACGTTTCCCGCCGTGGGGGCTCATTGTTCTGTCCATGCCCTGCCGAGGGGGCCCGTGACATTCCGTTATGCGACATACCTCTAAATCCAGGCATCATCCGTCACAATCCGGTATATGACCGCCCATCACCAGGACCGAGCAGAGGACCGAGGCACGAGCCGCGGCGGCGTCCGTGTGCGGGTCCGGACGCCGGGCCGGGTGCGGTCCGGGCCGGGCCGCGGGGCGCGGCCGGCGGTCCGGGTCCGGGTCGCGCTCGCCGCCGTGGCCGGGCTCGCCGGGGCGGCGGCGCTGGCCGGCTGCGCGGACTCGGCGGCGTTCTACGACGGCACACCACGCTCCCCGAAGGAGCCCATCAGCATCGTCCCGCACGACGGCGCGCACGGCGTACGGGCCGACGGCCGGTTCGAGATCCGGGTCCCGCAGGGGCGGCTGGAGCGGGTGGAGGTCAGCCGCAGCGGCGGCGCCGGCCAGCAGCCCGTCGCCGGCCGGATCTCGACGGACGGCACGGTCTGGCGCCCGGCCCCCGGCCCCCTCCAGCTCGGCGCGAAGTACACCGTCCACGCGGTGGCCCTGGACGGCGCCGGCCACCGCTCGGCCCGCCGCACCACCTTCACCACCTCCCCGCCCACCCGGCGCTTCGCCGCCCACTTCTCGCCCCAGAGCGACGCCACCGTCGGCACCGGCCTGATCTTCTCGATGGTCTTCAACCGGCCGATCGCCGACCGGGCCGCCGTCGAACGGGCCGTCAAGGTCAGCGCCAACCCGGCCGTCGCGGTCTCCGGCCACTGGTTCGGCCGCCGGCGGCTGGACTTTAGGCCCCGCGACCGCTGGCGGCCCGGCACCGAGATCACCGTGCAGCTGCGGCTGCGCGGGGTGAAGTCCGGACCGAACTCCTACGGGACACAGCACCGCACCGTCCGCTACCGGGTGGGCCGGGACCAGATCAGCATCGTCGACGCCGCGCGGCACACCATGACGGTGCGGCGCGACGGCCGGGTGGTGGCGGTGCTGCCGATCACCGCGGGCGACGCCGAGAACCCCACGTACAACGGGCGGATGGTGATCCTGGAACGGCATGCGGTGACGCGGATGGACGGCGACACCGTCGGCTTCGGCAGCGAGTACGACATCGCGGACGTCCCGCACGCCATGCGCCTCACCAGGTCCGGGACCTTTCTGCACGGCAACTACTGGGCGCCGCCCCAGGTCTTCGGCGGCAGCAACACCAGCCATGGCTGTGTCGGCCTCAAGGACGTCAGGGGCGGCGGCCGCGGCACCCCGGCGGGCTGGTTCTACGGCAACTCGATCGTCGGCGACGTCGTGGTGGTCCACAACTCCCCCGAGCGCACGGTCGCCCCGGACAACGGCCTCGGCGGCTGGAACATGTCGTGGGACCAGTGGCGGGCCGGATCGGCGCTGGGCTGACCGGGGCGGGCCCGGCGGCGCGCGCCCACGTCGGCGCGCACCCCCGCGCCACCCTCGTACTTGGGACTGAACGGTGACATCCGCGGGGAGTTCACTGTCACCGCGGTGTGGTTACCTGACGGGAGGGGCGCGGCTGTCCGCAGCGGCGCGCCGGGTACCGCGGGCCGTGCGAGGGGGAAAGGGGCCAGTCGTGGACGTCCAGCCGATTCGGGGGGTGCCGGCGCGCCGGCACCGGTGGCCAGGCGGGGGCCGGGGCCCGCTCGCCCTGCTGCTCGGCGCGGTGCTGCTGTTGGCGAGCGGGTGCGGCGGTGATGACGACGGCGGCGGGAAGCCGGCCGGCGCGGCGGGCGGGGACAAGGCCGCCTCCCAGGCCGCGGTGACGATAGCGCCCAAGGACGGCGCGGACGACGTCGCCACCAGCGGCGCGCTGAAGGTGACCGCCCGCAAGGGCCGGCTCACGTCCGTCAGGGTCAAGGACGGCAAGGGCAACGAGGTCGACGGGAAGATATCCGGCGACGGAGCCCGGTGGCAGCCGAGCGGCCATCTGGGCGCCGCGACGCAGTACACCGTCGATGCCGTGGCGGTGGACCGCCAGGGCCGTAAGGCCGCCGAGCACGCCACGTTCACCACACTCGTCCCCAAGAACACCTTCATCGGCCGCTACAGCCCCGAGAACGGCCAGCGGGTCGGCGTCGGGATGCCGGTCTCGATCCACTTCACCCGGGGCATCACCGACCCCGGGGCCGTCGAGGACGCCATCTCGGTCAGCGCCGAGCCGTCCGTCCCGATCGAGGGCCACTGGTTCGGCAACGACCGGCTCGACTTCCGCCCCGAGAAGTACTGGGCACCCGGGACGAAGGTCACCCTCAAGCTGAACCTCAACGGCGTCGAGGGCCGCCCGGGCGTCTACGGCACCCAGGCCAAGGAGGTCTCCTTCACCATCGGCCGCAGCCAGGTGAGCACCGTCGACGCCGGGTCGAAGCGGATGACCGTGGTCCGCGACGGCAGGAAGATCAAGACCATCCCCATCACGTCGGGCGCGCCGGGCACCGAGACGTACAACGGCACGATGGTGATCAGCGAGAAGCACGTGGTGACGCGGATGAACGGCGACACCGTCGGCTTCGGCGGCGAGTACGACATCAAGGACGTACCGCACGCGATGCGGCTGAGCACGTCCGGCACCTTCATCCACGGCAACTACTGGGCGGGCCGGGCGACGTTCGGCACGCGCAACGCCAGCCACGGCTGTGTGGGCCTGTTCGACGCGCGCGGCGGCGGCGACCCCGCCACCCCGGCGGCCTGGTTCTTCGACCACTCCCTCGTCGGCGACGTCGTCATCGTCAGGAACTCCCATGACGAAACGATCCAGCCCGACAACGGCTTCAGCGACTGGAACCTGTCCTGGGAGCGGTGGAAGGCCGGCCGGTGACGGACTGACGGGCGAGCGGACGGGCGGGGACGGCAGGACCCGGAGGGGGCCGGTGCCGCACTGTGACCAAGTGCACCGGCCGCCACCTCGTTAACGGGGACTAACCTTCCACCATGACTGTGAATCTCGAGGTCGCCGACGGCGTCGGCACCATCCGCCTGGACCGCCCGCCGATGAACGCGCTGGACATCGCCACCCAGGACCGGCTGCGCGAGCTGGCCGAAGAGGTCACCCGCCGCGACGACGTGCGCGCCGTCGTCGTCTGGGGCGGCGAGAAGGTGTTCGCGGCCGGTGCGGACATCAAGGAGATGCAGGCCATGGACCACCCCGCCATGGTCGCGCGCTCCAAGGACCTGCAGGACTCGTTCACCGCGGTGGCCCGGATCCCCAAGCCGGTGGTCGCCGCGGTCACCGGCTACGCGCTCGGCGGCGGCTGCGAGTTGGCGCTCTGTGCCGACTTCCGGATCGCCGCCGACAACGCCAGGCTCGGCCAGCCGGAGATCCTGCTCGGGCTCATCCCGGGCGCCGGCGGCACCCAGCGGCTCGCCCGCCTCGTCGGCCCCTCCAAGGCCAAGGACCTCATCTTCACCGGCCGCCATGTGAAGGCGGAGGAGGCGCTGGCCATCGGTCTGGTCGACCGGGTGGTGCCGGCCGCCGAGGTCTACGAGCAGGCGCACGCCTGGGCGGCGCGGCTGGCGGCCGGCCCCGCACTGGCCCTGCGCGCCGCGAAGGAGTCCGTCGACGCGGGCCTGGAGGCCGACATCGACACCGGCCTGACGATCGAACGCAACTGGTTCGCGGGCCTGTTCGCGACCGAGGACCGGGAGACCGGTATGCGCAGCTTCGTCGAGGAGGGGCCGGGCAAGGCCAAGTTCCTCTGAAACGACTGGTGTTGACGGGGCGGATGAGGTTTGGCCGGTACTGGATGCCTCGTGTGGGCGAATTGCGGAAAACTTAATTACGCCTTAAGGCAGCCTTGTTGACACATCGGCCCAGGCGGCCGCACGCGGGACGTCGCCGCAGGTCAGCCGGGGCATCCCGGAACCTTAACTGCCATTGGCATATGTCCCGCAGGGGGTCCGGAGCCGACGATTCCGGGGAACGGATTCCGTCGGTTCCGCCCCCGCGACCGCCAAGTAGCAGCCATGATGGGGGGCATGGCGGGCCTCGAAGGAATGGAGCAGCCGCGGCCGCGGAGCGATCCGGCCGCCGCACGTTGGGGCATTCCCGGTGCGGACCGGAGCCCGGCTCCCGTCCCCCGCGGCCCGGTGTCCGCGGCGCTCGATCTCATGGGCGACCCGAACATCGGCGAGGTCCGGCTGCCCTCGCGCCCCCAGTCCGCCGGTATCGCCCGCCGGCTGACCGCCTCCGTGCTGCTGCGGCAGTGGTCCCTGCCCCCCCAGCTCGCCGAGCACGCCGTGCTGCTCGTCTCGGAGCTCGTCGGCAACGCCGTACGCCACACCGGCGCCCGTACGTTCGGACTGCGGATGCTCCGCCGCCGCGGCTGGATCCGCATCGAGGTGCGCGACCCGTCCCGCGGGCTGCCCTGTCTCATGCCCGTCCAGGAAATGGACACCAGCGGCCGCGGCCTCTTCCTCGTCGACAAGCTCTCCGACCGCTGGGGCGTGGACCTGCTGCCCCGCGGCAAGACCACCTGGTTCGAGATGCGCGTCGCCGACCGCTGAGCGGCCGGCTGCGCGGGCGTGCGGCCGTGCGCCGGTCCGTGCTCCGGCCGCGCCGGGGCGGTCCGTAGGATGGGTCGTCCATGCCCGCGGCAGGTACAAAGAGGAGGGACATGCACGCCATACGCCGATCGGCCGTGATGACGTTGCTGCTCCTTCTCGCGGTGGCCTTCGCTCCGCTGCTGTGCCGGACCGGGGGCGACCAGGCCCGGGCGGAGGGCCGGGCCGGCGCGAGCGTCCGGGCGGCCGCGGCGCACCCGGGCCAGCAGCTCGACGGCGCGGCCCCGGTCGCGGTGGCCGATGCGCCCAAGAGGTGTTCGGACCGCCACGCGCCCGGCTCCGCGGAGCCCGCCCCGCTGCCCGTGTCGCACCGCGGTGAGCCACTGGCCCCCGCGACCACCGGCCCCGGCCCGCTCGTCGCCGACCTGCCCGCGCAGTTCGCGCTCGCCCGGCCCCCGACGGACGGCACCTGTGCCGCCGACCACACCACGCTCCTGCCCGTACTGCGGATATAGGCCGCGTCCCGACGCACAAGGCCATCCATCCCTCTCCGTACGTCTGGAGCTTTCGCATGCCCGCTTCCGCCTCGCCCACCCGCAAACTCGCCGCGATAGGCGCGGTCATCGCCCTCGTCGTGGCCGTGATCGCCATCGGGATCGCCGTAGGAAAGGCCGTCGAGGGCGGCCGCGGCACCGGCGGCACCGGCGCGCCCGGGGCCGCCGCCTCCGCCGGCACCCAGGAGGACGCCGCACAGCAGAAGATGTTCGACGACCTCGCCGAGAAGACCAGCCGGCGGGTGGCGGGCGATCCGCTGGCCGTCGGCAAGAAGGACGCCCCCGTCGTCCTGGTCGAGTACGCCGACTACGCGTGCTCGTTCTGCGGCCGCTTCACCCGGGAGACCCAGCCCGACCTGATCAAGAAGTATGTCGACGCGGGCACCCTGCGGATCGAGTTCCGCAACTTCCCCGTCTTCGGCGCCGACTCCGAGCGGGCCGCCCGGGCCTCCTGGGCCGCCGGGCAGCAGGGCAGGTTCTGGCAGCTGCACGACGTGCTGTACGCCAAGACCCGCAAGGGCGGCGAGCTGGCCGAGGACAAGCTCGTCGAGATGGCCCGTGAGAGCGGGGTGCCGGACATCGAGAAGTTCCGCAGGGATCTGAACGGCGCGGGCGCCGAGCGGGCGCTGAAGAAGGACCAGGACGAGGGCTACCGGCTCGGTGTGCAGTCCACGCCGTCCTTCCTCGTCAACGGGCGGCCGGTGGCCGGGGCACAGCCCACCGCGGTCTTCGCGCAGGCCGTCGAGGACGCCGCGGCGAAGGCGGGTGCGAAGGGCGCGGGGGCCGGCAAGTGACGACCGACATCGGCTACCTCGCGGCGTTCCTGGGCGGGGCGCTCGCCCTGCTCAGCCCGTGCAGCGCGCTGCTGCTGCCGGCGTTCTTCGCCTACTCCCTCGCCAGCCCGGGCCGGCTGCTGGCCCGCACCGGGGTGTTCTACCTGGGGCTGGCCACCACGCTGGTGCCGCTGGGGGCGGCGAGTACGGCGGCCAGCCGGCTCTTCAACGGCCACCGCGATCTGCTGATCGCCGTCGGCGGCTGGGTCGTCATCGCGATGGGCCTCGCCCAGATCCTGGGCCTGGGCTTCGCCTCCCGCCGCGCCCAGGAGGCCGCGGCCAGGATCACCCCGCGCTCGGCCGTCTCCACCTTCCTGCTCGGCTGTGTCTACGGCCTGGCCGGCTTCTGCGCGGGCCCGATCCTCGGCGCGGTGCTGACGGTGACGGCGGTCAGCGGAAACCCCGTGTACGGCGCCTCGATGCTGGCCGTGTACGCGCTGGGCATGGCGCTGCCGCTGTTCGTCCTGGCACTGCTGTGGGACCGCTTCAAGCTCGGCACCCGCAGCTGGCTGCGCGGCCGTGAAGTCACCCTCGGCAGGCTGCGGCTGCACACCACCTCGCTGCTGTCCGGCGCCTTCTTCATCGGCATCGGCGTCCTCTTCCTGCGCTTCAACGGGACCAGCGCGCTGCCCGGGATCCTGGACGCGGACACCGAATTCCGGGTCGAGGAGTGGGCGACCCGGATCGGGAACGGCGTACCGGACTATGTGCTGATCGCGGTGGGCGCGCTGGTCGTCGCCGCAGTGCTGGGACGGATCGCGCTGCGGCCGGGAGGCAGGCCGCGGGACGGGGACGGATAGCCCGCCGGGCCGGGTCAGCCTTGGGCGCCGATCCGCCGCCGCCAGCGGGGGTGCACCCGGTGGGGCCGCGGATGCGGGTGGTGGGCGTCGGCCCGGCGGCGGCGGTCGTTGCACAGCAGGCACTTGCCGTACCCCGGCGGGAGGGGGTCCTCCGGATCGCCGTACAGCGGGTCGACCGCGCCGTGCGGATGGAGGGCGCAGCCGGTCGGGCCGGTCTCGGCGCCCAGCGAGCTGGCGGCGGTCAGTGCCTGCCGCAGGACGTCGACGAGCTGGTCCGCGTCGTGCCGGGTCGGTGCGGACTGCAGAGCGGAGGCAAGGTCGGAGGCGGTGGTCAGCGCGGTCTGGAGTTCGCGCAGGTTTGCGTAACCCATGTCCCGGAGCGTAGGCGGCCCCACTGACAGTTGATCTTCCGATCGCACTTCGCGGCTTCCCATGGCCGCATGCATGCCCGCTCGGGCCGACGGTTTAGCACCGGGACGGTGACCGTCCCCTTACTGGTGCATGACACGCCGGGTGGGGCGCCCCGGCGAGGGCGCCCCGGCCCGCGGCTCACGGCGCGATCGGAAGTGCCCGCTTGTGGTCCGTGAGGCGGTAGCGGCGGACGATGGCCTGGAAGGCGGTGGCCTCGACCGGGTTGCCCTCCAGGAAGTCGTCGATCTGGTCGTAGCTCACGCCGAGCGCGACCTCGTCGGGCTTGCCCGGGTCGAGCGTCTCCAGGTCGGCGGTCGGCACCTTCGAGACCAGCTCCTGGGGGGCGCCCAGGGCCGCCGCCACCGCGCGCACCCGGCGCTTGGTGAGCCCGGTGAGCGGTACGACGTCGGCCGCGCCGTCACCGAACTTGGTGAAGAACCCGGACACCGCCTCGGCCGCGTGGTCGGTGCCCACGACCAGGCCGTCGTGGGCACCCGCGACCGCGTACTGCGCGATCATGCGCTGGCGCGCCTTGATGTTGCCCTGGACGAAGTCCTGGTGGTGCGCGTCGCGGAAGGTCAGCCCGCCGTCCAGCGCGGCCTGCAGCGCCGCGTCGCTCGCCGGGCGGATGTCGACGGTCAGCTCCCGGTCGGCGCGGATGAACTCCAGCGCCCGCTGGGCGTCCTTCTCGTCCGCCTGGACGCCGTAGGGCAGCCGCATCGCGTGGAACGTCGCCTCGTGCCCGGTGGCGCGGGCCCGCTCGACGGCCAGCTGGCAGAGCCGGCCGGTGGTCGTGGAGTCGACGCCGCCGCTGATCCCCAGGACCAGCGAGCGCAGGCCCGTGGAGGTCAGCCGCTCTGTGAGGAAGGCCACCCGGCGCTCGATCTCCTGCTCGGCGTCGAAGGACGCGGTCACCTGGAGATCCCGGGCGATCTCCTGCTGCAGGGCCTTGGACGCCGGGTCGGTCACGACTTGCTCCTCTTGTTCTCCCGCCGCGCCGCGTGGTGTGCGGCACGGCCTGTTGCCTGGTGCGTACGCACGGTTCCCGGATTACGTGAATCCGCGTGCCGGTAGGAAATTATGCCGGGTGCGCCCATTTCTTCAGCGCGGCCTTGCTGGAGAAGTCCGCGACGTCCTTGTCCAGCGGGCGGTCGGTGTACTGGTGGATGCGCCACTTCGCCTTGATCCGCGGATGCCCGGCGGAGACGTAGTCGGCGATCCACAGGCCGTCGGCGGCATAGGACGTGGTGTCGTGGTTGAGCCAGAAGTCGCGGTTGCAGTAGAGCATCACGCGGTGCGTGGGACGCAGCTTCTTCACCTCGACGAGGAACTGGTCCTTCTGTGCATTGCTCGCATAGGTGCCCTCGCCGGTGCGCTCCCAGTCACAGGCCAGGATGTCGCCCTGGACCGATGCGCACTTCTCGACGAAATACCGGGCCTGGGCGGCGATATTCCCCGGCCACAGAAAGTGGTAGAAACCGACCACGCAGCCGGCTTTACGGGCTTTCGCGGCCTGCGCGTTCTGGTGCGGATTGATGTAGGAGCGGCCCTCGGTGGCCTTGACGAAAACGAAGTCCAGCCCTTCCGTGGAATACGAGGTGTTGTAGGAGCTGACATCGACACCGTGCAGCATGAACGGCCTCCTGCCGATCGGACCTGCGGATTCGAAGCGCCAACTGCGAACTGGCCGCTGCGCCGGCCGGCCGTCGGGTCCCGTGACCACCGCGCCGCAGCGATTTCCCTGCGTTCCGTGCCTGCGTTCCGTGCGTGCGTTCTGTACCTGCGTTCCGTGCCTGCGTTCTGCGCGTTCCTGTGTTCCTGTGTTCGTTCCTGCCGTGCTGCGTTCCGTACGTTCTGTGTGCCCCGCGCGATGCGGATTCGTTCCCGTTCGTCCCGGCCAGTTCGTGCCAGCAGTTCAGCATGTTCGCTAGCGGGGACGCCAGAACAAGGACAAGAAGTTCCTTGCAGAACAGGCATATTGAGGGTGCGGCAGAAACCGCTCATGCGCTCGGCGCACCGCCGGCCGCCCCCGGGGCGCCTCCCCCCCCGGGTCACTGTGCGGTGCCAGGGCCCGGCCGGCGGCCGGCTTCCGTCCCGCCCGGCCCGTCGTCCCCCGCGCCCTCCAGCAGGGAGCGCAGCAACTGCTCGTCCTCGGCGGTCAGTTGTGCGACGAAGCGGGCGAGCGCGGTGCCGCGGTCGCACTGTTTGTCGAGCTCGCTGCGCATCCGCCGGGCGGTCAGCCCCGCGGAGTCCTGTATGGGCGAGTACGCGAAGCCGCGGCCCGCGCGGGAGCGGGACACCGCGCCCTTGCCGTACAGCCGGGACAGGATCGTCGTGACGGTCGTACGGGCCAGCCGGCCGCCCAGCGCGCTCTGCACCTCGGCGGGGCTCAGCGGGGCCTTGGCCGCCCAGAGCGCCGCGAGCACGCTCGCCTCCAGCTCGCCCGCGGGGCGCCGCCGCACGCGCGATGTCTCCGGCATGGCACACCCCCTCACCGGTACGTCGTCTGCCGCACCACGACCCATCGGACAGGCTCTAAGCTGCCCTAGGCCGTCTACGGGTCTGTAGTCGGTCGGGCCCGGCCGTCCGGCAGGCCCGCAACCCATTATGGGAGGGCCCACTGACATGGCCGCAGCCCCCGCAGGTGCGCAGGTGACGGGCGGGCCGGCGGAGGGCGTCGGAGAAGTCCGCGCCGCCGTGCCGCACACCCGGGCGAGGGCGCGGTGACGGCGCCGGGGCGCGACCCGGAGCCGGGGGCGGGGCCGGAACCGTCACCCGGGCCCGAACCGTCACCCGGGCCGGGACCGCGGCCCGCCACCGGAGTGCTGCTCGCCGTCGCCTCGGTCTGCGCGGTGCTCTTCGTCGCCATGGCCGTCACCGTCTCCGTACGGCACGGCGCCCCGTTCGCCGCCGAACAGGCCGCCCTGCGCTGGTCCGTGGCGCACCGCGGCGAGCCGCTGCGGTCGCTGGCCACCGCCCTGACGGACACCGGGACCGGTCTGCCCCCGTATCTGGCGGCCGTGCTCGCGGGACTGCTGGCCGGTCGTGGTCTGCCCGGCCGGATCCGGGCGGTGCTGTGCGCCGTCGCCGTCCTCGCCGTCGGCCAGGCGATCCGGTACGGCCTGATGGAGCTGCTCACCCGCCCCCGCCCGCCGGCCCTGGACTGGGCCGGCGAAGCCACCGGCCATGCCTTCCCCTCGGGCCACACCACCACCGCGGCGCTGGCGGCCGGAATCCTGGCCTGGGGCATCGCCCGCCGTACCCGCCCCGCCATCGCCCGCACCTGGTGCGCGGTGCTCGCCCTGTGGGCCGCCGGTGTCGGCCTCACCCGCGTCTACCTGGGCGTCCACTGGGCCGTCGACGTCCTCGCCGGCTGGCTGCTGGCCGCGACGGTGCTCGCCCTCGCCCTCCTCCTGGAGCCGTACGCCTTCCCCCGCCCCGGCCGGCGCTGACCCGCCCGGTGCGCCGGAGCCGCCGCACGCTCCCGCCATCCCATGAACAGCTGACGATCGGGCCAGGTCTTCCCCAAGGCGGCATGGACCCCTCCCGCGGCGAGCACCACTGTCCTGGGGCCGGACCGCAGCAATCGCGCCACCGGCCCCGGCTCACGCACGTACCACCGCACCGCCAGGGGGACACCGCAGATGAATCAGCCGATCGACGCTCCGGTCCCGGACCCGGCGGCGGGCCGGAAGGCACCCGCAGGCCGCTGCCCGGCCGCCGCCGCCAAGGACCCCACCCCGTGCGAGGGGCCGCCGGACGCCGCCACCATCCTCGACCGGCACGGCAACGAGGTCGCCGGCTGCGTCCAGCACTGCGCCCGCCTCCTGGCCGGCCTCGACGGCGGCCGCGTCCACCCCTTCGTCCCCGCGGACCAGGCCCTGGACATCTACTCCCGGGCCCGCGAACTCCCGCCCTTCGCCTGGGAGATCGGCAGATAGGTTGGGGCGCGGCCGCGCAGACTCAGACCTTGACGATGCGGACGCCGCGGCCGCACAGCATGAGGAGGTCCTCGGGGTCCGACGTCAGAACGGTCACTGGCGCGGGTGAGATGAGTGCGGTGGCGGCCACGATGGCGTCGAGGGCGTACTTGTGGCCGTGCAGGCCGGCAGCGGCGAGGAGCTTGCTGGCGTGGCGGGCGACGGCTTCGGTGGGCGGGACGATGTTCACGCGGGAGACGGCGTAGTCGAAGCGGGCCTGGTTGACCTTGGGGTCGCGTGCTTCGACGAGCGTGACGGAGCTGGTGACCACGCGGATGTCCTCGGCCTCGGCCGCAGCCAGCCACTCGGTGAGTTCAGGTGAGCGCCGTACGAGTTCGGACAGCCCCTCGCAGTCCAGGATGAGTGTCCCGCTCACGCGGCGTCCGAGCCGGCCGTGTCACCGCGCAGGATGGCTCGCTTGGTCTCGACTGCGACGTGGTCCACACGGCCGTGTTCGGCTTCGGCGTCTTCGATGAGTTCGCGTAGCCGGTCCCGCTCCAGCTGGCGCTGGATGAGCGCTTCGACGTATGCGGACATGCCCCGCTTGCCGGTACGTGCCTTGAGGGCGGCGATGGTGCCTTCGTGGAGGGAGACGGAGACCGGACGGACGGGGCCTTCGCCGGGAGCGGGGGAAGTGGCCATGGATCCAATTTAACAAGACTCTTGTTATTAGGTCGCTGTAGGTCGCTGTCTGTGCCCGGTCCTCCGTGTAGGCACAGGGACTTTCCGCCGCCTGAGCAGGGCAGGCCCTGACCGCGCTGAAAGATGCAAACGCGCTGGTCAGGGCCCGCAAGCTCAGCA
Source organism: Streptomyces sp. NPDC002446 (assembly GCF_053595675.1). NCBI lineage: Bacteria > Bacillati > Actinomycetota > Actinomycetes > Kitasatosporales > Streptomycetaceae > Streptomyces > Streptomyces sp. NPDC002446. The sequence goes on from NZ_JBSFYC010000012.1 coordinate 76,851, forward strand.
CTCGATGATGTTGACCGCCAGCCCGCCCCGCGCCGTCTCCTTGTACTTGACGCTCATGTCGGCGCCGGTCTCCTTCATGGTCTTGATGACCTTGTCGAGGGAGACGTGGTGGCGGCCGTCGCCGCGCAGTGCCATCCGGGCGGCGGTGACGGCCTTGACGGCCGCCATGCCGTTGCGCTCGATGCAGGGGATCTGGACGAGGCCGCCGACGGGGTCGCAGGTCAGGCCGAGGTTGTGCTCCATGCCGATCTCGGCGGCGTTCTCGACCTGCTGGGGGGTGCCGCCCAGGACCTCGGCCAGACCGCCGGCGGCCATGGAGCAGGCGGAGCCGACCTCGCCCTGGCAGCCGACCTCGGCGCCCGATATCGAGGCGTTCTCCTTGAAGAGCATGCCGATGGCGCCGGCGGCCAGCAGGAAGCGGACCACACCGTCCTCGTCGGCACCGGGCACGAAGTTGAGGTAGTAGTGCAGGACGGCCGGGATGATGCCGGCGGCGCCGTTGGTGGGGGCGGTCACGACCCGTCCGCCGGCCGCGTTCTCCTCGTTGACGGCCATGGCGTAGAGGGTGGTCCACTCCATCGCGTGGGCGGGGGCATTGCCCTCGGAGCGCAGGGCGCGGGCGGCGTTGGCGGCGCGGCGACGGACCTTGAGGCCGCCGGGCAGGATGCCCTCGCGGGACATGCCCCGGGTCACACACGCCTGCATGACGTGCCAGATCTCCAGCAGCCCGGTGCGGATCTCCTCCTCGGTGCGCCAGGCCTTCTCGTTCTCCAGCATCAGCGCGGAGATCGACAGGCCGGTCTCCTGGGACAGCCGCAGCAGCTCGTCGCCGGTGCGGAAGGGGTGGGTCAGCACGGTGTCGTCGAGCTTGATGCGGTCCTCGCCGACCGCGTCCTCGTCGACGACGAAGCCGCCGCCGACCGAGTAGTAGGTCTTCTCCAGCAGCGGGGCGCCCGCCGCGTCGTAGGCGAAGAGCGTCATGCCGTTGGCGTGGTACGGCAGGGCGCGGCGGCGGTGCAGGATCAGCTCGGTCGACTCGTCGAAGTCGATCTCGTGGGCGGTGCCGATCTCGGCACCGAGCAGGCGCAGGCGCTTGGTGTCGCGGATGCGCTGGACCTCGTCGTCGGCGGTCTCGACGTCGACGGTGCGGGGGGAGTGGCCTTCGAGGCCGAGGAGGACGGCCTTGGGGGTGCCGTGGCCGTGGCCGGTGGCGCCGAGGGAGCCGAAGAGCTCGGCGCGTACCTTGACCGCCTGGGCGAGCAGACCGTCCTTCTTGAGGCGTCCGACGAACATCCGGGCGGCGCGCATGGGGCCGACGGTGTGGGAGCTGGAGGGGCCGATGCCGATGGAGAAGAGGTCGAAGACGGAGATGGCCACGGGGGCGGACTCCCTTGTCTGCTCGTGGTGGACGGTGGAGCAATGGGGCAGGAGGTACGTATCTGCGCCGTTTGTCGAGAGTAACCCGGACCCGGCGCGGTGCCGTCAGACGGAGACCATCGGTCGTCCGTCCTCAGGGCTAACAGCGGGTGACGGGACGGCTGCGGAGCCGGAGGACGCGCCGGTCAGGCCCGTCGCGCGTGCCTGGACTCCGGCACGTACGGCCCAGAAATAGAAGGCCGGGGCCGTCAGCGCGACCAGGGCGATGTCCAGGCCGTCGGGGATGATGCCGCGGCCGCCGAAGTCCGGGCTGCCCAGCGCCGACAGCGCCGCCATCCAGACCAGGAAGAGGACCATCCACCAGGCCGGGCGGAACTGCCGCGCGAGCGACCGCTCGCCCTTGCGCCGCAGCACCAGCACCGTGACCGGCACGGACACCAGCGTCAGCACCGCGACCTTGCCGGTGTCCGGCCACTTCGACCAGTACAGGGCGCAGGCGGCGAAGGCGAAGGTGACCGGGCACAGGATCCCGGCGGCGGGCAGCCGGAAGGGCCGGGGCAGATCCGGCTCGGTCCGGCGCAGGACGCCCACCGCGATCGGACCGATCAGATACGAGATGACCATGGCCGCCGAGACCACCCCGGCCAGCGCCTGCCAGCTGCGGCCGACGGTGAGCAGCAGGAGGACGGAGAAGCCGAGGTTGAGCCACATCGCCGGGCGCGCGGTGCCGTAGCGAGGGTGCACGGCCGCCAGCTTCTTCGGGAAGAAGCCGGTCTCGGCGAGGTTGGTGACCATGTACGCGGCCGAGGCGACATTGGCGATGTTGGAGCCGGCCGGCGAGATGAAGGCGCCGAACTGCAGCATCGTGACGACCCAGTGCAGCATCAGCAGCTTGGCGAGATCGGCGAACGGGGAGCTGAGGTTCACGCCCTGCCAGCCGCCGGCCCGCTCCAGCTGCTCGGGCGGCACCGAACCCAGGAACGCGGTCTGCAGCGCCAGGTAGATCACCAGGCCGAGCGCGAGCGCGCCGACCAGGGCGATCGGGATGGCCCGGCCCGGGTTCTTCGCGGCGCCGCCGAGATTGACCACGGCCTGGAAACCGTTGAAGGCGAAGATCACTCCGCAGGTGGTGACGGCGGTGAGCACGGCCGGCCAGCCGTACGGGGCGAAGCCGCCGTGCGAGGTGAAGTTCGAGGTGTGGAAGCCGGACCCGATCAGCGCGGCGACGGCGAGCACCGGGATGGCGAATTTGACCAGGGTGAGCACCGTGTTGGCGCGGGCCAGCAGCTGGACCGACCAGTAGCAGGTCAGCCAGAGCGCGACGGTCAGCGCCAGCGCCACGCCGGTGCCGGCGACGGTGAGGTGGTGGGTGGCCGGGTCGACCAGCCCCTTCGTCCAGCCGAAGCCCCAGGACGTCATGTACTGGGTGGCGGCGATCGACTCGATCGGGATGAGCGAGGCGACCGCGATCCACACCGCCCAGCCGGTGAGGAAGCCGAGCACCGGTCCGTGCGAGAGGTGGCCGTAGCGGGCCATGCCGCCGGGGATCGGGTAGGCCGAGCCGACCTCCGCGTAGGACATCGCGATCATGCCGATGAAGACGGCGCCGATCACCCATGCGACCAGCGCCGCGGGGCCCGCCACCTGGGCGGCGGCACCGGCGCCGAAGAGCCAGCCGGAGCCGAAGATCGAGCCTATGCCGATCATGATGAGGGCGAAGAGGCTGAGCCCCTTGCGGTCGCCCGCGCTCATGTCCATGGGATGTGTCGTCCGTCCTGCCGTCGTGATGTGCCCCCTTGCGGTGGGAGGCCGCTGCTGTCTGCCGCTGACACCTTATTTCTCGCGTATCACCGGAATTCCCCCGCGATTGCGTGCGGGTGGCGGGGAACGCGGGCACGCAGACGATGAGCCCGGGACCAACGGCCCCGGGCTCACGGCCCGTTCAGCCTCCGCCCGCCGGCCGGCGGGCGGTCGGCGGATCACCGCATGAGACGCGTCACAGCGACGGGTACAGCGGGTACTTGTCCGCGAGCGCCGTGACCCGGGCCTTGAGGGCCCCGGTGTCGTAGGAGGGCTTGAGCGCCTCGGCGATGATGTCGGCGACCTCGCGGAAGTCCTCCGCGGTGAAGCCGCGGGTGGCCAGGGCCGGGGTGCCGATGCGCAGGCCGGAGGTGACCATCGGCGGGCGGGGGTCGTTCGGGATCGCGTTGCGGTTGACGGTGATGCCGACCTCGTGGAGGCGGTCCTCGGCCTGCTGGCCGTCGAGCTCGGAGTCCCGCAGGTCGACCAGGACGAGGTGGACGTCCGTGCCGCCGGACAGGACGGAGACGCCGTGCTGCTTGACGTCGTCCTGGACGAGGCGCTCGGCGAGGATCTTGGCGCCCTCAAGGGTGCGCTGCTGGCGCTCCTTGAAGTCCTCGGAGGCGGCGACCTTGAAGGAGACCGCCTTCGCCGCGATCACATGCTCCAGCGGACCGCCCTGCTGACCGGGGAAGACCGCGGAGTTGATCTTCTTGGCGAGCTCCTGGGTGGACAGGATGACACCGCCGCGCGGGCCGCCCAGCGTCTTGTGGGTGGTGGTGGTCACGACATGGGCGTGCGGCACCGGGTTGGGGTGCAGGCCCGCGGCCACCAGGCCGGCGAAGTGCGCCATGTCGACCATCAGGTACGCGCCGACCTCGTCGGCGATCCGGCGGAAGGCCGCGAAGTCCAGCTGGCGCGGGTAGGCGGACCAGCCGGCGACGATCAGCTTGGGGCGGTGCTCCTTGGCGAGGCGCTCGACCTCCTCCATGTCGACGAGGTTGGTCTTCTCGTCGACGTGGTAGGGCACCACGTTGTAGAGCTTGCCGGAGAAGTTGATCTTCATACCGTGGGTCAGGTGCCCGCCGTGGGCGAGGTTGAGACCCAGGATGGTGTCGCCCGGCTTGATGAGGGCGAACATGGCGGCGGCGTTGGCCTGCGCGCCCGAGTGCGGCTGCACGTTGGCGGCCTCGGCACCGAAGAGCGCCTTGATGCGGTCGATGGCGATCTGCTCGACGACGTCGACGTGCTCGCAGCCGCCGTAGTAGCGGCGGCCGGGGTAGCCCTCGGCGTACTTGTTGGTGAGGACGGAGCCCTGGGCCTCCATGACGGCGACCGGAGCGAAGTTCTCCGAGGCGATCATTTCGAGGGTGGACTGCTGGCGGTGCAGCTCGGCGTCGACGGCGGCGGCGACGTCGGGGTCGAGCTCGTGCAGGGAGCTGTTGAGAACAGACATGAGGCTTCCTGGAGGAGAGGCGAGAAGGGGCAGCGCGCGGCGCTGTCTTCCGGGGCGGAGTCGGGCGACGGGCGGGCTCAGCCGGCGGTGAAGGCGGTGTACTCGTCGGCCGAGAGCAGGTCCTCCGGCTCGCCGCCGATCTTCACCTTGAACAGCCAACCGCCCTCGAACGGGGCGGTGTTCACCAGTGAGGGGTCGCTGACGACGTCGTCGTTGACCGCGACGATCTCGCCGTCCACGGGCGAGTACAGGTCGCTGACCGACTTGGTCGACTCCAGCTCACCGCAGGACTCGCCCGCCGTGACCGTGGCACCGACCTCGGGGAGCTGCACGAAGACGACGTCGCCGAGAGCGTTGGCCGCGTGCTCCGTGATGCCGACCGTCGAGACGCCGTCCTCGGCGTCCGACAGCCACTCGTGCTCCTTGCTGTAGCGCAGCTGCTGGGGGTTGCTCATGGCTCGATTCTCCTGTACGCGAGGGTGTGGTCGTGAATGGGGGCACCCCTCCCGGACGGAGTCCGGGGGAGCGTCTTGCACAGTGAGACACGCTGGTGCGCGCCCCTGCCGGGCCGCCGTCGGCGATCCGCTACTTCTGCCGCTTGTAGAAGGGCAGCGCGATGACCTCGTACGGCTCATGGCTTCCACGGATGTCCACGCAGACACCCTCGGTGCCCGGTGTGGCGTACGCGGCGTCGACGTACGCGATGGCGATCGGCTTGCCCAGGGTGGGGGAGGGAGCACCGGAGGTGACCTCGCCGATCACCGTGCCGTCGGCCGTGACGACCGGGTATCCGGCGCGCGGAACCCGGCGGCCCTCGGCGACCAGGCCGACCAGCTTGCGCGGCGGGACCGTCTCGGCGCGCCCGGCCGCGGCCTCCAGCGCGGCGCGGCCCACGAAGTCACCGCCGTTGGTGGTCTTCTCGAACTTCACTACCCGGCCCAGGCCCGCGTCGAACGGCGTGGTGGCGGTGGTGAGCTCGTGCCCGTACAGCGGCATGCCCGCCTCCAGGCGCAGCGTGTCGCGGCAGGACAGGCCGCAGGGCACCAGACCGGCGTCCTTGCCGGCCTCGGTCAGCGCCTCCCACAGCGCCACCGCGTCCGCCGGCCGGACGAACAGCTCGAAGCCGTCCTCGCCGGTGTATCCCGTACGGGCGATCAGCGCGTCGACGCCGGCGACCGTGCCGGGCAGACCGGCGTAGTACTTGAGGCCGTCCAGATCGGCGTCCGTCAGCTTCTTGAGGATCCCGGGCGACTCCGGGCCCTGCACCGCGAGCAGCGCGTAGGCGTCCCGGTCGTCGCGGATCGCGGCGTCGAAACCGCCCGCCCGCGCGGTCAGCGCGTCCAGCACCACCTGGGCGTTGGAGGCGTTGGCGACGACCATGTACTCCTGGTCCGCGAGGCGGTAGACGATCAGGTCGTCCAGGATGCCGCCCCCGGCCTCGCAGATCATCGTGTACCGGGCGCGGCCGGTCTGGACGCCGCCGATGTTGCCGACCAGCGCATAGTCGAGGAGGTCGGCGGCCTGCGGGCCGGTGACGGTGATCTCACCCATGTGGGAGAGGTCGAAGAGGCCGGCCCGGGTGCGGACGGCGACGTGTTCGTCGCGCTCGCTGCCGTAGCGCAGCGGCATGTCCCAGCCGGCGAAGTCGGTCATGGTCGCACCGAGCGCGCGGTGGGTGGCATCCAGCGCGGTGCGACGGGGGGCATCAGTCATGGTTCTGGGCTCCCAGGCATGGGTGACAAGACGTTCTCCCCATCTGTCATCGGAACCTGAGAGGTTCACCGGGATCCCGCGAACGGACCCGGTTTGCACCTTGGGTGGAGCCGCCCCGTAGCCCGGGCAGTGGCTCGCTTTTCAGATCTGCCTCGCCCGCGCGGTATAGGGGCCTGAGAGATTCAAGGGAGGACTTGCTCCTTCGGCGCCCCGCCATGACGGCCGGGGACTCTCCCGCGCGGATTCAAGCGGCCGGTATGGAGTTGGCGGTGCACGGGTGAGCTGAGATGTGCACGTGGCGGCCACATCATTACACGGGATCGCCCGTTCGAGGAGCCCCGGTCGCCACCCCGTCCAGGACCACCTCCGCCACGCCGACAGATCGGACAATCGCCTTGATGGGCATTACCTTTTCTTGACACTCTGCGGGTAAGGGACGGACTCGGAACGGACCGGAACCGGACGGGGAGGGCGATCACGGTGCACAGGGAAGCGGCATTCGCGGCCACTGCAGGGGCCGTACCCCCGGACGCGCCGGTGGCATCCGCCGCCGTGTCCCGGACCAGGCGCGCGGCGCGGTCCGTCGTACGGCCGGGGCGCGGCCACACCGTCGTCGACCTGCGGGCCGGCAAGCGCACCCGCGACACCGCCGAGCTGCGGTTCCGCGCCGGTGACCTGGTCGTGGTCTCCGGGCTGCCGGGCAGCGGCAAGAGCACCCTGATGCGCCGGGTGGTGCCGCCGCTGGACAGCCGGGGCGCCGCGGTGCACCGCATCGATTCGCAGGACGTGCGCGAGCGCTGGGAGCGCGGCAGGCTGCGCCGGCTGCCGTACGGCCTGTACCGGCCGCTGGTGCGGGCCGCGCACTATCTGGCGCTGGGCCGTGCGCTGCGCTCCGGCGACAGCGTGGTGGTGCACGACTGCGGAACGCTGGCCTGGGTGCGCCGCTGGATCGCCCGGTCGGCCGCGCGCGGCGGCCGCGGGCTGCATCTCGTGCTGCTCGACGTGGCGCCGGAGGTGGCCCGGTCCGGGCAGGAAGCGCGCGGGCGCGGGGTGTCCGGATACGCCTTCGCGCGGCACCGCAGGGCGGTGGGCCGGCTGGTCGGCCGGGCGGAGGAGGCCGGGCTGCCCAAGGGGTTCCGCTCGGCGGTGCTGCTGGACCGGCCGGCGGCGAGCACGCTGGAGCGGATCGGTTTCCGCTGAGCGGACTGCCGGTTCCGGGCGCGCCGCGCCCCGCCCCCGTACGCCCGACCTCCCGTTTCCTCGTCTAGGGTCGTTGGCCAGAGAGCGTCGGGGACGGATGGGTACAGATGAACTTTCCGGAGCAGGGGATACCGCAGCTGGCGTGGCCGGCGAACGAGCTCGAAGAGGTGCTCGCCGCCTCGGTCGGGCATCCGGGCGCCGGTGCCCGGATCGTCGAGGTCCTGCGCCGCAGCCGGGTGTGGGTGCCGCTGCCCAACGGCGGCGGCCCTCAGAGCGCGGGCCTCGGCGCCCGCGGCCTGGATCTGCCCACGGTCGAGGTCGACGGGCTGGCCCATGTCCCGGTCTACAGCTCCGAGCAGGAGTTCCTGCGGGTGGTCGGCTCGCACATGTCCTTCACCGTCGCGCCGGCCGCGGAGTTCGCTCGCGGGCTGCCGCCGAAGATCGGGATCGCCGTCAACCCGGACGGTGTGGTCGGCGTCCCGCTGCCGCCGCCCGCGGTGGCCGAGCTGTGCCGGCCGGGCCGCCATGAGGCCGAGTCGCTGCCCAGCGGCGGGCGGGTGCGGCTCTTCGAGCCGGACTGGCAGGAGGAGCCGGTGGACTTCCTGGCCGCCGCCGGACTGGAGTTCTCCGGTGCCGGAATTGTCCTGACTGCCCGGCGTGCCCTGGCCAGTGTGGAGGGCGACACGCCCGCGCTGTTCGTCGGTGTCCAGGTCGCGACGTCCCCCGCCGCGCTGCACGACGGCACCGCCCGCGAGACGGTCCTGTCAGCCCTGGGACGTGCGCTCGGCGCGGTGCCGGTGCCCTGGCCGGTGCAGCTCGTGATGCTCGATCTGGCCCAGGGCGACCCGGTCTGCGACTGGATGCTGGAGCGCGTCCGGCCCTTCTACTCCCGGGACCACTCGTAGGGCAAGCCCTAAGCTTGTTGGACGACGAGCGGGCGCACCCCTACGTGCCCTGCCGACAGAAGGGACGGACCACGTGAGCGCGGGTGCGCATCAGGGACCGGCGGCGGCCGGGCAGCTGGAGCAGCTGCTGCAGCAGGTCTCGCCCGGTCGCTACGACGCCTATGAGGCGCTGCTGCAGGCGCTCGCCGCAGGTCAGGTCTGGATGCTGCTCTGGCAGGGCCGGGCCGGTATGCCCGATGCGCAGTACGGGAACATGGAGGTCGACGGCCTCGGCTACGCGCCCTGTGTGACCTCGGCGCCCGAGCTCGCCGCCTCCGGCTGGACCCGCGACCACGAGGTCGTCGGCGGCCTGGAGATCGCCGCCTCGCTCTTCCCCGACCGCTGGGGCCTGTGGCTGAATCCGCACGCCCCCGGCGGCGGTGTCGGCATCCCCTGGCTCGATCTGCGCCGTATCGCCGGCGGCCTGGACCGGCTGCCCGCCGGGCCGCTGCGGATCTCGGAGCCGGTCATCGACATCCCGCAGTTCTACGCCCTGCTGGCGCAGAACGCCCACCGCACCCCCGCCGTACGGTCGTTGCGCCGGGCCTGGGTGCAGCCCGCGCTCGGTGCCCCGTATCTGGCGATCGGGCTGGATCTGTACGACACCGGCCAACAAGCGGTGGATTCGGCCCGGTTGATGATCCAGCAGTCGATCGGCGCGGTTCCGGACGGTCTGCCGGTCTCCACGGTCGCGATGAACGACGAGTACGACCCGGTCGGGATGTGGATGCGGGCCTGCGCCCGGCCGTTCTTCGACCGTGACGGCTACACCCAGATGCCGGGCCAGGCCGCCCCGGCGCCCGCGTACGGCTACGGCCAGCCGCGCCCTTACTGACAGCGCGTCTCTCCCGCCCCGGGCGCCGGTTCCGGGGTGGATTCGATCCGTATTCCCCACGTATTCACCGCGGTTGAGGCTCCCTCCCGCGGGCGTTCGCTCCGCTCAGGCCGAACTCCTGTCCGTATAACGGAAAGCCGTGGAGCACATCACAGTTGCGCATCCTTTCCCCGTCAGGGCTGGTGACTGATCGCGAAGGGGATGAAGACTCCGGAAACAACGAGGTGCTCGGTCCTTTGTACGAGCGCCATCGAGCGTCATCCCGTACGGCGTCGCGTGAATCTCCGACTTCCGCACTGTGAACTTCCGCGATGCCCGCAGGACTTGCACGGACATGCACCAGTGATGTGAATCAGGCCGCTACCGCGGCGGGCAGGGGCCGGCCACCGTCGGCCGAGAGGGGTCAAACGCACCGTGACCGCACCGATCGAGACCACCGGGGCGGCTGCCGAGGCGCAGCCGGAAGCGGTGCTGAAAGGCGTGGAGGGCAAGCGCATCGAAGGGCGCTCGCTCGGTCAGATCGCATGGCTGCGCTTCAGGCGGGACAAGGTCGCGGTGGCGGGTGCCATCGTTGTCATCCTGCTCGTCGTCGTCGCCGCGCTCTCCCGCCCCCTCCAGGCCCTGCTCGGCCTGGACCCCAACACCCCCAACCAGGCGCTGATCGACCCCAACACCACGCTGCCCAAGGGGGACTTCGGCGGGATGAGCGGGGACCACCCGCTCGGCGTGGACCCGAAGTTCGGCCGCGATCTGCTCGCCCGGATCCTGGAGGGCTCCTGGGTGTCGCTGATCGTGGCGTTCGGCGCGACGCTGCTGTCGGTCGCCATCGGCACCGTCCTCGGTGTGATCGCCGGCTTCTACCGCGGACGGGTGGACGCCTTCATCAGCCGCATGATGGACGTCTTCCTGGCCTTCCCGCTGCTGCTGTTCGCCATCGCGATCTCGGCCTCGCTGCAGGGCGGCGCCTTCGGCCTGGAGGGCCTGCCGCTGCACATCTCGGTGCTGATCTTCGTGATCGGCTTCTTCAACTGGCCCTACATGGGGCGGATCGTGCGCGCCCAGACCCTGTCGCTGCGCGAACGTGAATTCGTGGACGCGGCCCGCGGCATGGGCGCGCGCGGACCGTTCATCCTCTTCCGGGAGCTGCTGCCCAACCTGGTGGGTCCGGTCATCGTCTACTCGACGCTGCTGATCCCCTCCAACATCCTCTTCGAGGCGGCGCTGAGCTTCCTGGGCGTCGGCATCCAGCCGCCCCAGGCGTCCTGGGGCGGCATGCTCAACCAGGCGGTCAAGTACTACGAGGTCGACCCCCAGTACATGATCGTCCCCGGCCTCGCGATCTTCGTCACCGTGCTCGCGTTCAACCTGCTCGGTGACGGCCTGAGGGACGCGCTGGACCCGCGCAGCCGCTGACGGCCCCGCCGCCACCGGCGCCCGCAAGTCTCAACCGCGTATGAAGTTTTGACGTTTGACGTTTCTCGACGAACGAAGGGGACACGGACCAACATGCGAAGGTCAGTTCCGGTCGCGGCGATAGCGGCCATCACCAGTGCGGGCCTTTTGCTGGCCGGCTGCAGCGGGGGCAAGGGCTCCGCGGACGGCTCGTCCGAGGCGAACGCCGCCACCAAGGGCATCGTCAACGCCTCGGACGCGAAGGGCGGCACGGTCAACTACGCGATCAGCGACGCCCCCGAGTCGTTCGACCCGGGCAACACGTACTACGCCTTCATCTACAACTTCAGCCGGCTCTACGCCCGCCCGCTGACCACCTTCAAGCCGGGCCCCGGCACCAAGGGCAACGAGCTGGTCCCGGACCTCGCCGAGTCGATGGGCAAGCCCAGTGACGGCGGCAGGACCTGGACGTACAAGATCCGCAAGGGCGTGAAGTACGAGGACGGCTCCGCGGTCACCGCGCAGGACGTCAAGTACGCGGTCGAGCGCTCCAACTTCGCGCGCGACACCCTCTCGCTGGGCCCCAACTACTTCCAGCAGTTCCTCAAGGACAACGAGGGCGGCTACAAGGGTCCCTACAAGGACAAGAGCAAAGAGGGGCTCAAGTCCATCGAGACCCCTGACGACCACACGGTCGTCTTCCACCTGAAGAAGCCGTTCGCCGAGTTCGACTACCTGGTCAGCGCCCCGCAGACGGCTCCGGTCCCGCAGGCCAAGGACAAGGGCGCGGACTACACCAAGTCCGTGCTGTCCACCGGCTCGTACAAGTTCGAGAGCTACCAGGAGGGCAAGCAGCTCACCCTCGTCCGCAACCCGCAGTGGTCCGCGAAGACCGACCCGCTGCGCAAGCAGCTGCCCGAGAAGATCGTCCTGAAGCTGAAGGTCGCCCAGTCGACCATCGACAAGGACCTCCAGTCCGGCAACACCCTGGTCGACCTGGCCGGCCGCGGTGTCGACGGCCAGACCCAGGCCCAGCTCCTGACGGACCCCAAGGAGAAGGCCAACACCGACAACGCGCTCGGTCAGCGCCTGGTCTACACGGCGATCAACACCACGATGAAGCCGTTCGACAAGCTGGAGTGCCGCAAGGCCATCGAGTACGCGATCGACAAGAAGGCCGTGCAGACCTCGCTCGGCGGCCCGATCCGCGGTGAGCTGGCGTCCACGGTCCTGCCGACCGACATCGACGGCTACCAGAAGTACGACCTGTACCCGCAGAAGTACAACGGCGACAAGCTGGACCTGACCGAGGCCAAGAAGCACTGGGACAAGTGCGGCGCCGGCAAGGTCACCACCACGATCCTGGCCCGCAACGACCGCCAGGACGAGGTCGACGCGGCCACCTCGGTCATCGAGTCGCTGAAGAAGATCGGCGTCACGGCCAAGATCCAGTCGTACCCGACCAGCAAGTACTTCTCGGACTACGCCGGTGTGCCGGAGTTCAACAAGAAGAACAACGTCGGCCTGATCATGATGCAGTGGGGCTCGGACTTCCCGACCGGCTACGGCTACCTCCAGCAGATCCTCAACGGCAAGGCGATCAGCAAGTCCGGCAACACCAACCTGTCGGAGCTGGACGACCCGGAGATCAACAAGCTGCTCGAGACCGCCATCGCCAACACCGACAAGGCGGCCCGCGAGAAGGCGTACGCCGAGATCGACAAGAAGACGATGGAGCAGGCGGCGCTGGTCCCGCTCACCTACTTCAAGGTCCTGATGTACCGCTCGCCCAAGGCCACCAACATGGTGTCCACCTCGGCCTTCAGCGGTCAGTACGACTACCTCAACATCGGCGTCAAGAAGTAGCAGCCCTGGAAGGCAGGTGAAGGCATTGGTGTCCGCGGGCCGGTCTGGGCCGGTCCGCGGCGCCGACGCCGCATCCCCGTGTTCTCGTACATCATCCGCAGGTTGATCAGCGCAGTGATCCTGCTGCTGATCGTCAGCGCGGTCACTTTCGGCATCTTCTTCCTGCTGCCGAAACTGGCCGGGCAGACCACCGACCAGCTTGCCCAGCAGTACATCGGAAAGGCCCCCACGCCCGCGGACATCGCCGCGGTGAAGAAGAACCTCGGCCTGGACAAGCCCGTGTACGAGCAGTACTGGGACTTCCTGAAGGGCATCTTCGTCGGCGTCGACTACAAGTTCGGTCCGGAAGCGGCCAAGTGCAACGTGCCGTGCTTCGGTTACTCCTTCAAGACGCACATCGAGGTCTGGCCGGAGATCCAGTCCCGGCTCCCGGTGACCCTCTCGCTGGCCGCCGGCGCGGCCGTGCTGTGGGTCGTCTCCGGTGTCGCCACCGGCGTGCTCTCCGCGCTGCGCCCCGGCTCGGTCTTCGACCGGATGGCGATGGGCGTCGCGCTGGCCGGTGTCTCCCTCCCGATGTTCTTCACCGGCGCCCTGGCGCTGGCCCTGTTCACCTACCAGTGGCCGATCTTCGAACGCAGCGACTACGTACCGCTGCTGGAGGATCCGTTCCTGTGGGCCCGGACCCTGGTCCTGCCCTGGGTCACCCTGGCCTTCCTCTACTCCGCGCTCTACGCCCGGCTCACCCGGGCGGGCATGCTGGAGACGCTGAGCGAGGACTTCATCCGTACGGCCCGCGCCAAGGGCCTGCGCGAGCGCAAGGTGGTCGTACGGCACGGCCTGCGCGCCGCGCTCACCCCGATCATCACGGTCTTCGGCATGGACCTGGGCCTGCTGCTCGGCGGTGCGCTCATCACCGAACAGGTCTTCTCGCTCCAGGGAGTCGGCGCCTTCGCGGTCCAGTCGATCACCGCCAACGACCTGCCGAACATTCTCGGCGTCACCCTGCTCGCCGCGTTCTTCATCGTCATTTGCAATCTGGTGGTGGACGTTCTGTACGCCGCCGTCGACCCGCGGGTGAGGCTCTCGTGACCGACTCCTCCGAGGACAAGACGAAGGCCGCGGCGGCCGGGTCCGCCGCGGCGCCCACCGAGGCGGCCCCGCGGACCGAGGCCTTCCTCCAGGTGCGGGACCTCAAGGTCCACTTCCCCACCGACGACGGCCTGGTGAAGTCCGTCGACGGGCTGACCTTCAGCCTGGAGAAGGGCAAGACGCTCGGCATCGTCGGCGAGTCCGGCTCCGGCAAGTCCGTGACCTCGCTCGCCGTGATGGGCCTGCACCGGGCCTCGCGCCAGCAGCGCAGCCGGGTGCGGATGTCCGGCGAGATCTGGCTGGACGGCAAGGAGCTGGTCTCCGCCGACCCGGACGAGGTGCGCCGGCTGCGGGGCCGCGAGATGGCGATGATCTTCCAGGACCCGCTGTCCGCGCTGCACCCGTTCTACTCGGTCGGCAACCAGATCATGGAGGCCTACCGCGTCCACAACGACGTCGACAAGAAGACCGCGCGCAAGCGGGCCATCGAGATGCTCGACCGGGTCGGCATCCCGCAGCCCGACAAGCGGGTGGACGACCATCCGCACCAGTTCTCCGGCGGTATGCGCCAGCGCGCCATGATCGCGATGGCGCTGGTCAACAACCCCGAGCTGCTGATCGCGGACGAGCCGACCACCGCGCTGGACGTCACCGTCCAGGCGCAGATCCTGGACCTGATCCGCGATCTGCAGAAGGAGTTCGGCTCGGCGGTCATCATCATCACCCACGACCTCGGGGTGGTCGCCGAGCTCGCCGACGACCTGCTGGTGATGTACGGCGGGCGGTGCGTCGAGCGCGGTCCGGCCGAGAAGGTCTTCTACCAGCCGCAGCACCCCTACACCTGGGGCCTGCTCGGCTCCATGCCGCGCATCGACCGCGACCAGACCGAGCGGCTGATCCCGGTCAAGGGCTCCCCGCCCAGCCTGATCAACGTCCCGTCCGGCTGTGCCTTCAACCCCCGCTGCCCGTACGCGGATGTGCCCAAGGACAACCTCACCCGTACGGTCCGCCCCGAGCTGCGCGAGGCCGGCAGTGGGGGCACCCCCGCCAATGGGGGCGTAGCCGGCGGGGGAGGGCACTTCTCCGCGTGCCACATGGCGCCTGAGGAGCGCGAGCGTATCTGGACCGAAGAGATTGCGCCGAAGCTGTGACCGAGACGACTGACGACCAGAACAAGAAGATCCCGCTCCAGAAGGAGCCGGCGGCGGCCCAGAGCGCCAAGGAGCCCGCCGCCCGGTCCGCCTCCGACGCCGAGCCGCTGCTCAAGGTCCGCGGTCTGGTACGGCACTTCCCGATCACCAAGGGCCTGCTCAAGCGGCAGGTCGGGGCGGTGCAGGCGGTCGACGGCATCGACTTCGACGTCCGGCCCGGCGAGACGCTCGGCGTGGTCGGCGAGTCCGGCTGCGGCAAGTCGACGATGGGACGGCTGATCACCCGGCTCGACGAGCCGACCGGCGGCTCCATCGAGTTCCAGGGCACGGACATCACCCATCTGTCGGCCGGGAAGCTCCGGCCGATGCGCCGCGACGTCCAGATGATCTTCCAGGATCCGTACGGCTCGCTGAACCCCCGGCACACCATCGGCGGGATCGTCTCCACCCCCTTCCGCCTCCAGGGCGTCGAGCCCGAGGGCGGGGTGAAGAAGGAGGTGCAGCGGCTGCTGGAGCTGGTGGGCCTGAGCCCGGAGCACTACAACCGCTATCCGCACGAGTTCTCCGGCGGTCAGCGGCAGCGCATCGGCATCGCCCGTGCGCTGGCGCTCAAGCCGAAGCTGGTGGTCGCCGACGAGCCGGTCTCCGCGCTGGACGTGTCCATCCAGGCCCAGGTCGTCAACCTCATGGACGACCTCCAGGAGGAGCTGGGCCTGACGTACGTCATCATCGCCCACGACCTCTCGGTCATCCGGCACGTCTCGGACCGGATCGCGGTGATGTACCTGGGCAAGATCGTGGAGCTGGCCGACCGCAAGGGCCTGTACGAGCAGCCGATGCACCCGTACACCAAGGCGCTGCTGTCCGCCGTGCCGGTGCCCGACCCCAAGCGGCGCACCCAGCGCGACCGGATCCTGCTCAAGGGCGATGTGCCCTCGCCGATCAACCCGCCCTCCGGCTGCCGGTTCCGTACCCGCTGCTGGAAGGCGACCGAGGTGTGCGCCACCACCGAACCGCCGCTCGTCGCGCTGCGGACCGGGCACCAGGTGGCCTGCCACCATCCGGAGAACGCCCCGGCCGAGCCGGCCGCGGCCGGTAAGGCCCTCAAGTGATCATTAACACCTGAGGACTTGGGAAAATCCCGGGCGAAACAGGGCGGGAGAGTGCAGAGTTGGCGCGATTGATCATTCATTCGCGTGTTCGAAAGGACGGCTCGTGGCACTCTCCCGTTCCGTGCGTCGCACCCCCCGCCTGATCGCCCTCGCCATCGCGGTCGCCTCGGCCGCCACCCTCGCCACCGCGTCCGGTGTGTCCGCGGCCGCGCCCGGCGCAACGCCCGGCGCTCCCGGGGTCGGCGACCCGTACTTCCCCAAGCTGGGCAACGGCGGCTACGACGCCCTGCACTACGACCTCGGCGTCAGCTACGACCCCGAGAGCGGCCTCCTGGACGGCCGTACCACCCTCAAGGCCAAGGCCACCGAGAGTCTGCGCACCTTCGATCTCGACCTGCACAAGCTCACGGTCGAGGCGGTCAAGGTGAACGGGCGGAAGGCCGCCTTCACCAGGTCCGGGGACGAGATCACCGTCACCCCCGCGGCCCGTCTGCGCAAGGGCGAGCGGTTCACCGTGACGGTGACCTACGGCGGCATACCGAAGCCGCTCGGCGGTCCCATCCTGTTCGGCTCCGACTACGGCTGGATGAAGACCAAGGACGGCGTCTTCGTCGCCTGCCAGCCGAACGCCGCCTCGACGTGGTTCCCCTCCAGCGACCACCCCGGCGACAAGGCCACCTACGACATCCGCATCGACGCCCCCAAGGGGCTGACCGGCGTCTCCAACGGCCGTCTGGTCTCCTCGCACGTCAAGGGGGACCGCTCGTACTCCCACTGGCGCGAGACCAAGCCGATGGCGACGTACCTCGCCACGGCCACCATCGGGAAGTTCGACGTGCGCACCGGCACCACCCCCGGCGGCATCCCCATCTACGTCGCCACCGACCCCACGCTGCCCACCGGCAAGGTCGACGTCTACGGCATCACCGCCGAGGCCACCGACTACTGGTCGAAGGTGTTCGGCCCGTACCCCTTCGAGGAGACCGGCGCCATCGTCGACGACATGCCGCAGGCCGGCTTCTCGCTGGAGGTGCAGTCCAAGCCGGTCTACTCGGCCGTCCGCGACGAGACGACCATCGTCCACGAGCTGGCGCACCAGTGGTTCGGCGACTCGGTGTCGGTGAAGACCTGGCCCAACATCTGGCTGAACGAGGGCTTCGCCACGTACAGCCAGTGGCTGTGGGAGGAGCACAAGGGCCGCACCAGCGCCCATGACGCCTTCCGCAAGGCCTACGCCTCCCGCCCCGCCGACGACCCGTTCTGGAAGATCAAGGTCGGCGATCCGCAGCGGGACACGATGTTCGACCGCGCCGTCTACCAGCGGGGCGCGATGACGCTGCAGGCGCTGCGCGAGCGCATCGGCGACAAGGCGTTCTTCAACCTGCTGCCCACCTGGACGCGTCAGCACCGCTACGGCAACGCGGAGATCTCGCAGTTCATCAAGCTGGCCGAGAAGATCTCGGGCCAGCAGCTGGACGATCTCTTCGACGCCTGGCTGTACACGGCCCGCAAGCCGGCGCTGCCCGGGAAGTAGGCGTTGTAGGCGTTCCCCGGCCGGGTCAGTCGGTGTCCTTGGGGCCCTGCCGCGGCCGCAGTTGCTGCGGCCGCGGCAGGTGCAGCCCCAGGTAGACCGCGCCCATCCGGAGGGCGAAGACCACCCCCGCCGAGATCGCCGCGGCGGGGGTGGCGCCCGTGCCGAGGTGGTGCAGGAGCAGATAGCAGCAGCCGCCGGCCAGCGCGGCGATCGCGTACACGTCCTCGCGCAGCAGCAGCGGGGGGAACTCCCCGCACAGCACATCGCGGATGACCTCGCCGGCGACCCCGGTCAGCACGGCCAGGATGATCACGGCGAGCGGGGTGGCGCCCGCCTGTATGGCGGCGCGGGCGCCGATGACCGTGACGACGGCGAGCCCGATGGCGTCCACGACCAGCAGCGCCTTGCGGGGCAGCGACCAGAACCGCAGATAGACCATGGTGCCGACGCCGACCGAGATGATCACGGTCAGCAGTACCCAGTCGTGCGTCCAGTACAGCGGCTGCCGGTTGAGGATGAGATCGCGCAGCGTCCCGCCGGAGATGGAGGCGGCGAAGGCGAGCACCAGGCCGCCGAAGGGGTCCATGTTGGCGCGGTAGGCGGCCAGCACCCCGCTCGCGGCGAAGGCGGAGACGCCGACCAGGTAGAGCACATGCAGCATGGCGCTCATCATCGCAGCCCGGAAGGGACGCCTCCGCTCCCGGTCGTTCACGATCGTTAAAACTGACACTACCGGTCGGTAACTATTCGGTGTAGCGTGCCGCCATGGCAATGGCGACCATCGGTAACAGCGAGTTCGACCGCGACACCGCGGTGACCCGGCGCGCGCCCGGCGTCTACGACGCGCACCTCTCCGCAGGCTGGACGATCATCCAGGCGGTCAACGGCGGCTATCTGCTCGCCCTCATGGGCCGGGCACTGGGCGACGCCCTGCCGCACCCCGACCCGATGTCGGTCACCGCGCACTACCTCACCGCCTCGGTCCCGGGCCCCGCCGTGATCCGTACCGAGGTGGTCCGGGCCGGCCGCACGATGTCGACCGGCACCGCCAGCCTGGTGCAGTTCGCCGACGACGGCAGCGAGGTCGAGCGGCTGCGGGTGCTGGCCTCGTACGGCGACCTCGGCGCGCTGCCCGACGACGTGCGCACGACCGCCAAGCCGCCCGCCATCCCGCCGTACGAGCACTGCCTGGGCGCCGACAGCGCCCCCGGCGAGCGCCCCGCCATCCCCGGCAGCACCGCCATCGCCGACCGCCTCGCGCTCCGGCTGGACCCGGCGACCGCGGGCTGGGCCGTCGGGACGCCGTCCGGCAAGGGCGAGATGCGCGCCTGGTTCGGTCTCGCCGACGGCCGGGAGCCCGACCCGCTCTCGCTCCTGCTGACCGTCGACGCGCTGCCGCCCACCGCCTTCGACATGGGCCTGTCCGGCTGGGTCCCCACCGTCGAACTGACCACCCACATCCGCCGCCGTCCCGCCCCCGGCCCGCTGCGGGTCGCCATCACCACCCGCAATCTGGCGGGCGGCTTCCTGGAGGAGGACGCGGAGGTCTGGGACACCGAGGACCGACTGGTGGCGCAATCACGCCAGTTGGCCAGGGTCCTGCTTTCGGCATAGGGCGGCACGCCTGGCCGGAACCTGCCGTGCCGGCCCCTGTGGAGGCCTCTTTTCGCAGGTGGCCACCGGTATGGAAGGGCGGAGAGTGACGCAAAAGTGCGCGCGTGGGCCCTGTGCCCCATGTCAGACTGATCGACATGGGGGACGTGGCACTGAAGATGGACGACGGGACCGTCGTATGGCTGCGGGCCGAAGAGCCGGCTGCCGGCGCCCCGTCGGGCGAGGGCCGCTCCGCGCACACCGCCGAGGACGGCGCTGACGGCGGACTGGAGCTTCCCGACGCGTTCGGCTCCGCCCAGCCGGTCAGCGTGGACGGCCGGATGGGCCGTGCGCTGACCCGTGGCGGACAGGTCCTGGAGGAGGCCCTGCGTCCGCTCGGCGGCGTCCTCGGCCAGATCCACCGCTCGATCTCCAGCGGTGCGCACCGCCCGGACGAGGTCACCGTGGAGTTCGGCGTCACCCTCGGATCCGATCTGCGCCTGGGCGTGTTCTCCGGCAACGGCGAGGCGAGCTTCAAGGTCTCCGCCACCTGGAACCTCACCCAGGACACGGGGGAACCGGGCGGGGCGGCACCGTGATCGCGGGCGCAGGTCCGGACCTCCCGCTCCAGCTGTCCTTCGCCTCCGTACGGGACGGCGAGCGGGCCGTCGGCGCGGGCGTACTGGTCGCCGAGCGGCTCGTCCTGACCTGTGCCCATGTCGTCAACAGCGCACTGGGCAGGGACCGTTTCACCCAGCACACCCCCGGACCGGGCGACACGGTCACCCTCCGGCTCCCGCATGTCGCCGCGGCCACCGACCTCTCGGCCCGGGTGGTGCGGGAGATGTGGGTGCCCCCGCGGGCCAGGGCCTTCGGCAACGACCCCGTCCGGCCCGGCCAGCTGCCCTACCACGGCGATCTCGCCGTACTGGAGCTGACGGACGCCCCGCCGCCGGGAGCCGAGCCGGCGCCGTTCCTGCAGCACAACTACGCGGGCGAGACCATCGCGTTATGGGCCAGCGGCAATCCGCTGCCCACGGTCCGCGCGGTGCCCCGGGTCTCGGCGCCGCCCTGGATCGCGCTGGACGTGCTCGGCGGCGCCGAGGTCACCGAGGGCTTCAGCGGCGGGCCGCTGTGGGACCGCGAGCGGCAGGCCGTCGTCGGCCTGGTCGCCGCCGTGCACCGCGCCCCCGGCACACCGGCCCCCGGCACACCGCCGGCGACGATGTACGCCATCAGCGTCCCCGCCATCGAGGCCGAACTCCCCGCGCTCCCGCCCTCGGCGGTGCCCACCGCCCGCCGCGGCGTACAGCAGCTGCTCACCGCCCTGGAGCGGGTGCTGAAAGGCCGCGAGGCGGTCCTGGCCTGCGAACAGCGGCTCGCCGCCCGGCTCGGCAGACCCTCGGCGGGCCAGGCGGCCGACCTCGAACGGCTCGTCGGCCTCGCGGTCGGCGTCCGCCGCGGCATCCCCGAACTCCTCGACCTGGTCAGGGACTACGAACCATCCGCGCCGGCCGGCCCGTACGACCCGCATGCCCGAACCGGCCCCTACGGCGCCCGCGAGGACTGGGAACGGCTGCGCCGCGCCGCCCACACGGTCCGCCCCGGCGAGTACCTGACCACCCATCAGCGCCGTGACCTGTCCGGCCTGCTGGCGCACTGCACGCGTACGGACCCCCGCGCCCTGCTCGAACGCGTACTGCCGCACGCCCCCGAACTCCCCGCCGTCGCGGGCCTCGCCGACGCCATGGACGCACTGGAGGGCTTCAGCTCCACGACCGGCGCGCCGGTGCCGCCGCTGCTGCAAGGGGTGGTGCGGATCAGCGTCGAGGAGCGCGCCGCCGGAGAGGTGTACCCGGCCGAGGACCTGGACGCCTGGGTCGAGCGGGTGGCCGCCCGGTCGGGGGTGGACGAGGCCGCGATCAGCCAGTTCCGTGCCGACGTCGAGGCCGCCTCGGCGCCGCCGCGCGGCCTTGCCGCCGCCCCGCCGGCCCCCGGCGCGCGCCCGTGCGCCGTCGCCCCGCGCGTCCAGGTGGAGCTGCTGCCCACCCCCACAGGGCGCCGCTTCACATATCAGATCTGGACCTTCGCCGACGGCCAGGCGCACCGCCTCGCGCTGGTCCGGGACGCGGAGGCGGGCAGCGAGCAGGTGGTCGACGACATCCGCCGGGTGCTGCGCACCGAGGTGCGGGAGGACCCGGAGACCGCCCTGGTGGAGTACTTCCTGCCGCCCGCCTGGCTCGGACTCGACGTCGACTCCTGGGAGTCGCCCGACAGCGACGAGGACGGGCCGTTCGCACCGGGCATCACCCGCCGGGTGGTGGTGCGCACCACCGAGCGCTCCCGGGAGAGCTACGCCGGCTGGAAACAGCGCACCGCGGCCCTGCCGCACGCCAAGCGCCTGGTCCTCGACCACCGGCACACCGACCGCAAGGTCGCCCGCGCCCAGCTGGAGGTGCACCGCGACGCCGGCACGGTGATCGTGTGCTGCGAACCGCACCACCACGGCACGCTGCTGCGCCAGTGCGTCCAGGCCGGTGTGCACACCGTGCTGTGGCACCGCGCCGAACACGGCGCACACATCGCCCAGGACCTGCTGGCCCTGGTGGAGGGCGCCGACCACACCGAGGTCCCCGAAGTGGTGCGCCTGGAGCGGGCCAAGGCCATGGCCGAGCCCGAGAGCGTCACCCACCACGGCCGCCGGCTGTCCCTGCTGTACGACGCGCCGGACCACCGGCCCCCGCAACTCGCCCCCGACGCCTGGGTGTTGACACAGCCATGAACGCCCGTGTGCGGACGCACGCCATGAACGAGGAGAACGCGCGGTGACCGGACAGAGCGCAGCAGGCGCCCCCGACGGCCTGGAGCCGGAGCCGGAGGACTGGTGGGTCTTCCGCGGCCCCTCCGAACTGCCCGCCCCGCCGCCCTGGCGTCGCTTTCCGGCCACCCGCGGCACGGCGGCCCCCGCGCCCTACCTCCTGGAGCGCAACGAGATCTCCGTCGTCAACGCCGCCCTGCATCTGCACCGCCCGCTGCTGGTCACCGGCCGCCCCGGCGCCGGCAAGAGCTCACTGGCCCGCGCCGTCGCCGACGAGCTGGGCCTCGGTGACGTACTGCGCTGGTCGGTCAACAGCCGCTCCACGCTCCAGGACGCCCTCTACCGCTACGACGCCGTGGGCCGGCTGCGCGAGGCCTCGCTGCGCCGCGAGCGCGAGGCGCCCCGCGGCTCCGGCCGCCGCCCCAGGGCCCGGCGCGCCGCGGCGGCCGGCGACATCGGCCAGTACCTGCGCCTGGGCCCGCTGGGCAGCGCGCTGGCCGCCGACCGCCCCCGGGTACTGCTCGTCGACGAGCTCGACAAGGCCGATATCGACCTGCCCAACGACCTGCTGGTCGTCCTGGAGGAGGGCGAGTTCGAGATCCCGGAGCTGGCCCGGCTGCCCGAGCACCAGCAGGAGGTCCAGGTCCTGCTGAGCGGAAGCCGCGAGCGGGTCACGGTCCGGCGCGGCGTGGTGCGCTGCACCCACTTCCCGATCGTCATCATGACCAGCAACGGCGAACGGGACTTCCCGCCCGCGTTCATGCGCCGCTGCGTACGGCTGGACCTCCCGGAGCCGACCGGCGACCGGCTGCGGAAGATCATCGAGCACAACCTCGGGGAGCGGGCCCTCGCCGCGGCCGAGGACCTCATCGAGGTCTTCCACCAGCGCGCCAAGACCCAGACCCTGGCCACCGACCAGCTGCTGGCCGCCGTCCATCTGCGCATCAGCGGCGCCGACCTCACCAGGGAAGAGCTCCTCGCCGCCGTTCTGCACCGCCTCGACGAGCCCATGTCGCCATGATCGACCGACTCAGACAGGCGATGTCCGCCGCCGGATTCGACCTGGGAGCCACCGAACTCCTCGATGTGCTGTGGCTGGCGCGGGCGATGGAGGGGGGCGCGGAGGCATCCCGCAAGACGGAGGAGCCGGGCGGGCGGGGGACACCGGGGGAGGAGGAGTGCGCCGCGCCCGGGCCCCTGGGCGCGGACGGCTCCGCGCCCGCCGTCCCCGCCGATCACGCGGAGGCCGCCGGGACCGCCGCGCACCCGGAGTCCGCGGACCCCACCGGCCCGCACGATTCCACCGGCCCGCACGCCTCCGCCCACCAGACCGGCCCCGGCGACCTCGCCGAGCAGGCCGACCCCGTCGACCGCCATGAGCCCGCCGGGCCCCCGGCCCCCGCAGGGCCGCCCCGCCGCGCGCTGTACGCCATGGGGAGCCAGGGCGGCGCCCCGGGGGCGGACCGCGCGCGCCCCGCGCGGGTCCCCGGGCAGCGCGCACTGTCCGACGCCCAGCAGCTGGGCCGTGCGCTGCGCCCGCTGCGCCGCTCCCGCGACCACCCGCACCGCACCGTCACCGACATCGAGGCCACCGTCCGCCTCGCCGCCGAGACCGGCTTCCTCGATGTCGTCGCCCGCCCGGAGCAGGAACGGCGCTGGTCGGCCGTGCTGCTGGTGGACTGCTCGCCGTCCATGCAGGTGTGGGGCTCGCTCGCCGCCGAACTCCGCGCACTGCTCACCCGGAGTACGGCCTTCCGCTCCGTCCAGGTCCACCCCGTCGACCCCGGCGACCCCGGCGGCCCCCTGCTGGGCCGGCAGGCCGCGGGCGCGGCGGTGACCTTCCTCCTCACCGACGGGACGAACCCCGGATGGCGCGGCCCGCGGGCCGTCCGCGCCCTGTCCGCATGGAGCCGCGGCGGCCCGGTGGCCGTCCTCAACCCGCTGCCCCGCCGGCTGTGGCGCGGCACGGCCCTGGACGCCCGGTCCCGACTCCTCGCCGCGCCCGGCGAGTTCGACCCCGTCGGGCGGCTGACCGTCTGCGATCCGCTCAGCGGCGAGCCCGACCCGGAGGCGCACGGCCGGCTCGCGCTGCCCGTCCTGCACCCGACCGCCTCCGCGCTGGAGCAGTGGGCCGGGCTCCTCACCCGCCCCGGAGTGCCGCATCTGCTCGAAACGGCGCTGCTGGACGAGGCGGCGCCGGCCGGCGCGCCGCCCGAACCGCACGGCACCGCCGAGGAGCTGCTGGCCCACTTCCGCGGCGCGTTCTCGCCCCAGGCCTACCGCCTCGCCGTCCGCCTCTCCGCGGTCCGTCCGCTGACCACCCCGCTGATGCAGCTGGTCCGCGCCGCCACGATGCGCGACGCCGGGCCCACACACGTCGCGGAGATCCTGCTCGGCGGCCTGCTGGAGCGCACCGACCAGCTACGCGACACGGCCGCCGCCAGGACCCTGGACCGCGCCCTGGGCGCACCGCCGGCGGGCCGACCGCCCCAGCCCGTCTACGACTTCCGCCCCGGCGTACGGGAGCTGCTGTTCAGCGGGCTCGGCACCGAACAGGCCGTGGAGGTCGTCGAGGCGGTCGGCCGTTCCCTGGAGCCCTATCTGGGACGGCTGCCGGACTTCCCGGTCCTGATGGGCGACGAGGAGGGCGAGCTGCGGCTGCAGGCGTCGGCCCGGGCGTTCGCCGTACTCGCCAGTCCGGTGCTGGAACGGATGGGCGGCGTGGTGCCGGAGCAGCCGGCGGCCGGCACCGGCGGGCCGCGGCCCCGGCCGGCGCCCGAGCCGCCGGCGTCGCCGCTGCGCTTCACGGTGCTCGGCCCGGTGCGTGCCTGGCGGGAGGAGACGGAGGTCTCCCTGGACAGCCGGGGGGCGCGGGCGCTGCTGGCCTGTCTGCTGCTCCGGCCCGGCCACACGGCCACGGCGGACGAACTGATCGCCGACATCTGGGGCGTTGCGCCGCCGCTGGCGGCCCGCGGGCTGCTGGACGACCACGCCACCCGGCTGGGCCGGGCGCTCGCCTGGGACCTGGTGGCCGGTGACGCGGACGACGGCTACGGGCTGCGCCGCCCCGACGGCGGTGCGCCCGACTTCGCCCTCGACCTACACCTGGCCGAGCGGCTGGTGGCGCACGCCCGCAACGCCGCAGACCCGGCCGAGGCGCGCCAACTGGGCGACGCCGCCCTGGCGTTGTGGGACGGGGAGCCGCTCTCCGGCCTCCCGGAGGAGATCGCCGAGGCGCCCCGCGAGCGCCTGGCACGCTGGCGCGCCGACCTCCTGGCCGGCCGCTACCGGCCCCTGGCCGAGGACGGCTCCGCGGCCCTGCCGCCCGTCCCCGAGCACTTCTTCGGCCGTACGCGGGAGATCGCCGAGCTGGCGGCGGCGCTGCGGGACACCGGCGCCGAGAAGCCCTGCTGGGCCGTGCACGGGCCGCCCGGGGCGGGGAAGACGGCGCTGGCGCTGCGGGTCGCGCACGAGGTCGCCGGGGACTTCCCCGACGGGCTGCTCTTCGTCGACATGCGGGAGGCCGGCCCCGAGCGGTGGGCGCACTGCCGCGCGGTGCTGGGCCGGCGGCGGGTTCTGCTGGTCCTGGACGGCGTCTGCGACGACGAGGAGGAGCTCGCCGGCCTGCTGGGGGAACCGGGCAGCTGGGCCGGCGCCGTACTGCTCACCGGCCGGAGCCGCCCGCAACTCGACGGGCTCACCGGCGACCTCGCGCTGACCAGGCTGCCGGCGACCGAGGCGCACGCCGCGCTGCCCGAGCACCTGCTGCTGCGGTGGCTCGACGCCCAGCTCGACCCGGACGCCATGCGCGCCTTCTGCCTCCTGGCCGTTCCCGAGAGCGCCGCGCTGTCGCTCCCGGCCGTCTCCGCGCTGCTGGCCACGACACCGAAGCGGGCCCGTACGCATCTGTATGCGCTGCAGACGATCGGCGCGGTGGAGCGGACGGCCCGCGGCCACTACCGCCACCTGGGCGGACTGCGGGCCTTCGCCGAGGGCATCGCCGATCGCGAACTGCCCCGGGACCGGCGCGACAAGGCGCTCTCCCGGCTGCTGGAGCTGTATCTGGCCATGGGCCGCCGGCTGCACGAGTCCCGGTATCCGGGCGAGCGGTGGCTGAGCCGCCTCGGCCGCGTCTCCTCCCCGTCCCTGCCCGAGCCGAAGGATGCCGCCGAGGAGCTGGCCGCCTGGGCCGACGAGGTGCCCCACCTCCTCGCGCTCGTCCGCCAGGCGGCGCTCCGCGCCCCGGCCCTCCTGCGGCCCGCCGCCGACCTGCTCCTGCTGGCCCAGGCGACGGCGGACTGCGGGGCGGGCTCCGCCGCGTTCGAGACGGCCGCGCGCACCGTGGCCGAGCGGGCGGCCGCGAAGGGCGACGGCCAGGCGGAGGGCCGGGCGCGGGTCGCGCTCGCCGAGGCCTACCTCGCCCTGGGCAAGATCACCGAGGCCGAGCCCGCGGCGCGGCGCGCGGACCAGCTGGCGGACCGCTCCGGCGATGCCCTGACCCGCGCCCGTGCCCCGTACCTCCGCGGTGTCATCGCCCTCCACCAGGGGCGGCACGACGAAGCGGGGCGGTATCTCACCACGGCCTGTGTGCACTGCCGCGACCGCAAGGACGAGGCGGGCGAGGCCGTCGCGCTCGCCGCCCTGGCGCGGCTGTGGGCGGCGGTCGGCAACAGCGGGGACGCCCTCCTGTTCGCCGAGCGCAGCGTGGACATCCACCGCCGCGACGGCGGCCGCTCCCCGCGCCTGGCACACGGCCTGTACGCGCTGTCCGAGGCGCTGTCGTCGGCCGGCCGGCACACCGAGGCGCTCCGCACGCTGTTCGAGGCGCTGCCGCTCTTCGAGGACGACGGGCAGCGTCTGTGGGCGGGCCGCGTCCGCTGCCGGATGGCCCAGGAGATGGTCGCGCTGATCCGGCCCAACGAGGCGGCGTCCGCAGGTCAGGACGCGGCGAAGCGGCTGCTGGTGCCCGGCGGCGAGCGGTGGCGCGCCGACGCGCTGACCGCGCTGGGGCACGCCGAGACCGCGCTTGGCCGCAAGCAGGGCGGCCAGGCGCACTGGCGCGACGCGCTCGGCGTCTACGAGGCGTTCGGCGCCCCGGAGGCCGAGGGCGTGCGGGCGCTGCTACGGGACACGCCGGCCCCCTCGGCCGGCGGTCCGCGCAGACCGCGGGCGTCGCGCACCGCGGACACCGCGACCACCGGCACGGTCCTGCGCGACCTGACGGCGGCCGTCGGCCTGCTGCGCGACCGGCTCAGGACGAAGACCGCGCCCAGCGAGCCGGCCCTGGCCACCCTCGCCGCCCTGGAGGCCGAACTCGCCGCCCACACCGCCGACTTCGCCCGCACGGGCCGCCCCCCGTGCACCGGATTCACGCCCTTGTGCGCTTCCCTGGAGGCGGTGACCTCCCGCGAGGCCCTGCCCAAGCCGCCCCCCGACCGCGACACCCTCGACGCGGCCGCCACGGTCCACGACCTCACCAATCGGCTCATGGAACTGGCCCGGCGCCTTACGCCTTAGGGCGCGCCCGGCATCCCCTACGGAATCCGTTCGCCCACCCCTAGCTAGGGCCCCGCTACGGTCGCAGAAACCCCGCCACGGCCGCGGCGAGTTCCGCGGGCGCGTCCTCCGGGACGAGATGCCCCGCGCCCTCGATGACGCGCAGCTGCGCGCCGGGAATACGGGAGGCCAGCTCATGCCCCTTCGCCACCGGGATCCAGGTGTCCTGCGCGCCCCACCAGATCAGCGTCGGCAGCTCGATCTCGCCGTAACGCCCCTGGATCTCGTCGGTGAAGCGCTGGTCGTTCTGCTGGATCTGCCGGTAGAACGCCGGCTGCCCCTCGTCCGTGCACCAGGGCTCGGCCAGCCGGTCGAGGACGGCCGGATGCAGGCCCGGATGGCTCGCGGAGGAGAGGTACTCGCGGACCAGCGCCCGGTGGAGCGCGGCCGGCAGCTGCCCGAAGACGTCGGGGTGGCCGCCCAGCAGCCGGTACGTGGGCGAGCCCCAGGGGGCCAGCGCCACCGGGTCGACCAGCGCCAGCCGTTCGTACCGCGCGCCGTGCAGCAGATGCGCCCGCAGCGCGACACAACCGCCGAAGTCATGCGCGACGACGGCCGGCCGGGACCGTTCGCCGGCCAGCTCCCAGTGCGCCAGCAGCTCCCCGAACACACGCGCCTGCGCGCCGAGCGAGACGTCCTGCCCGGCCCGCTTCCCGGAGGCGCCGTAGCCCGGCATGTCCCAGACGAACACCCGGTGCCGCGCGGCGAGGGCGCGGGCGAGGCCCCGCCAGATGTACGACGAGAACGGCGTCCCGTGCAGCAGGACGACGGGCGGCGCCGCGGCGTCGCCCGCACCGAGGACGGCCCAGCGCACGTCGTCGCCCGCCGAGGTGCGGAAGGTGCGGTCCAGAAGCCACTCTGTCATGAGTGTCAGGCTAGTGACTCCTTACAGGGGCTGTCGAGCCTTCCGGACGGTCGAAGCGCCCCGGCGTACGGCGCTCCCGCGCGCTGCGCATGCGCCCCCGGGGCCCGCCGCGCCAGCTCGTAGAATCGTGCGCACCATGGTTTACCTCGACCACGCCGCCACCACCCCGATGCTCCCGGAGGCGGTGCAGGCGATGACCGCCCAGCTGACCGTCACCGGCAATGCGTCCTCGCTGCACGCCGACGGCCGGCGGGCCCGGCGCACCGTCGAGGAGGCGCGGGAATCCCTCGCCGACTCGCTCGGCGCGCGCCCCAGCGAGATCGTCTTCACGTCGGGCGGCACCGAGGCCGACAACCTCGCGGTCAAGGGCCTGTACTGGTCGCGCAGGGCGGCCGACCCGGCCCGCACCCGTGTGCTCGCCAGCCCCGTGGAGCACCACGCCGTCCTGGACGCCGTGGAGTGGCTCGCCGAGCAGGAGGGCGCCCGGGTCGAGTGGCTGCCGGTCGACACCTACGGGCGGGTGCACGCCGACGCGCTGCGCGAGGCCATCGCCCGCAACCCCGCCGATGTCGCGCTGGCCACCGTCATGTGGGCCAACAACGAGATCGGCACCATCCAGCCGGTCCGTGAACTCGCCGAGGCGGCCAGGGAGTTCGGGGTCCCGCTGCACGCCGACGCGGTGCAGGCGTTCGGCCAGCTGGAGGTCGACTTCGCCGCCTCCGGGCTCGCCGCGATGACGGTATCCGGCCACAAGATCGGCGGCCCGTACGGCGTCGGCGCCCTGCTGCTGGGCCGTGAGTACGCCCCGGTGCCGGTGCTGCACGGCGGCGGCCAGGAGCGGCAGGTGCGCTCCGGCACCCTCGACACCCCCGCCATCGCCGCCTTCGCCGCCGCCGGCCGGTACGCCGCCGCGCACCGCGAGGACTTCGCCCGCGACATCGGCGCACTCCGCGACGACCTGATCAAGGCCGTCCGCGCCGCCGCCCCGGACGCCGTCCTCGGCGGCGACCCGGACCCCGCCGGCCGCCTCCCGGCCAACGCCCACTTCTCCTTCCCCGGGTGCGAGGGCGACTCCCTGCTCCTCCTCCTGGACGCCCAGGGCATCGCCTGCTCCACGGGCTCGGCCTGCACCGCCGGTGTGGCCCAGCCCAGCCATGTCCTGCTGGCGACGGGCATGTCACCGGACCTCGCCCGGGGCACCCTGCGCTTCTCGCTGGGGCACACCTCGACCGCGGAGGACGTGGCGGCCCTGGCCCAGGCGATCGGCCCGGTGGTGGAGCGGGCGCGCAGCGCGGGCCTGAGCTAGGGCCTCTCCGATGGGTCAGCCGGGCGTGCTCGCCGGGCGGGGCGGGCGTTCCGGCTTGCGCAGTTCCGCGCGGACCAGCTCCAGATAGCGGCTCCAGTCCCAGTGCGGCCCCGGGTCGGTGTGGTCCGTCCCCGGCACCTCCACATGCCCCACGATGTGCTCCCGGTCGGCGGGGAACCCGTACCGGCGGCAGATCCCCGCGGTCAGCCGGGCCGACGACGCGTACATGGCGGCCGTGAACGACTCCGGGCGGTCCACGAACCCCTCGTGCTCGATCCCGATGCTCCGCTCGTTGTAGCCCCGGTTCCCCGCGTGGAACGCCACGTCCAGCTCGCGCACCGCCTGGGCGACCTGCCCGTCCTTGCGGACGACGTAGTGGGCGGCGGCCTCGTGCAGCGGGTTGCGGAACACCTTCAGCGCGGTCGCGAAGCTGCCCTGCACGACGTGGATGACCACCCGGTCGACGTCGTAGTCCGAGGGCCGGTCGGCCAGCCGGTAGTTCCACGAGGACGCCGCCACCCACCGCGCGCCCCGGTAGTCGACCTCGCCCGGCTTGCGCGGTGTGTCGTTCCACGGCAGCTGCCACCACCAGTGCCGCAGCTCGTCGCGCGCGGCCAGCGCCACGGCCCCGGCGGCCACCGTCCCGCCGCCCGCGAGCCACAGCGCCCGCCGCCGTGTGACGCCGGACGCGCCGCCTGCGCCGTCGCCCTCGCCACCCGTCTGTCCAGCCGTTCTCCCCATGCGCTGCATAACGCTTTCCGCGCTGTCGGCGGTTCCGTCTACTCTGGACGGGCTATGACTGATGACGCCCCCCGCCGCCTCCGCGTACTCGCCGCCATGTCCGGCGGCGTCGACTCCGCCGTCGCCGCGGCCCGCGCCGCCGAGGCCGGCCATGATGTGACCGGCGTGCATCTCGCGCTCTCCGAGAACCCGAAGTCGTTCCGTACGGGCGCCCGCGGCTGCTGCACGATCGAGGACTCGCACGACGCCCGCCGCGCCGCCGACGTCATCGGCATCCCCTTCTACGTCTGGGACCTCGCCGAGCGGTTCCGCGCGGACGTCGTCGACGACTTCATCGCCGAGTACGAGGCCGGGCGCACCCCGAACCCGTGCCTGCGCTGCAACGAGAAGATCAAGTTCGCCGCCCTCCTGGACAAGGCCCTCGCCCTCGGCTTCGACGCGGTGTGCACCGGCCATTACGCGACGGTGGTGGTGAACGAGGACGGCAGCCGCGAGCTGCACCGCGCCTCCGACATGGCCAAGGACCAGTCCTATGTGCTCGGCGTCCTCGACGACCGCCAGCTGGCGCACGCCATGTTCCCGCTCGGCGACACCCTCACGACCAAGGCCGAGATCCGCGAAGAGGCCGCCCGCCGCGGCCTGTTCGTCGCCAAGAAGCCGGACAGCCACGACATCTGCTTCATCGCCGACGGCGACACCCAGGGCTTCCTCGCCAAGCGGCTCGGCGCGGCCCAGGGCGACATCGTCGACGAGGACGGCAACCGCGTCGGCACCCACGAGGGCGCCTACGGCTTCACGATCGGCCAGCGCAAGGGCCTGCGCATCGGCCGCCCCGCCCCCGACGGCAAGCCGCGCTATGTCCTGGACATCTCCCCGGTGGACAACACCGTCACCGTCGGCCCCGCCGAGTCCCTCGACGTCACGGCCCTCACGGCCATCCGCCCCCGCTGGTGCGGCCGCCCCCCGGCTGCCGGCCCCGCCGCGTACACCGCGCAGCTGCGCGCCCACGGCGGCGAGACCGAGGTCACCGCAGAGCTGACCGACGGCGGCGAACTCCAGGTCGCCTTCACCGAGCCGGTCCGCGGTGTGGCCCCCGGCCAGGCGATCGTCCTCTACGACGGCACACGGGTGGTCGGCTCGGCGACGATCGCCACCACGGAGCGCCGGGCGCGGGCAGCGACCTCCGGAGCCTGACGGGCGCCGGGGGCGCCGGCCGGCGTTCCGCCTTGTCCCACGTCGTCCCACGTCGTCCCGCGTCACGGCGGCGGTGACCACTGACAAATGTCATGCCGAACGCAGGACAGACGGAACTGCCGCCGGCTCGGGCCGTGCACGAAGCTGAAGGTGCCGCGAGATCAGCGGCACCAGCAGCAGTGCACAGTCCAACGTGGGGGAGTACGCCGTGAGTCGGAACCAGTCAGTCGCCGAGGGCAAGCCGGGCAATCCGCTCGTCCAGAGCTTTGCGCCGCTGATCGTGGACGCGGGGATTCCGGTGGCCTCGTTCTACCTCCTCAGCGATGTGTTCGGGCTGAGCACGGTGGCCGCGTTGGGCTGGAGCAGCGTGGTGCCCGCGCTGCGTACGGCGTGGGGCGTCATCGCCGGCCGCGGGGTCAACGGCCTCGCCCTGCTGATCCTGATCGTCAACGTCGTCGGGCTGGCGATGAGCGCGGTGGCCGGTGACGCGCGGCTGATGCTGGCCAAGGACAGCGCCGTGAGCAGCACCGTCGGCCTCGCGGTCCTGCTCTCCGTGCGGACGAAGCGGCCGCTGATGACCGCGGGGCTCAAGCCGTGGGTCACCAAGGGGAGCGCGGCCGGGAACGCCGCCTGGGAGCGGCTGATGGCCGGCTCGGAGCGCTTCCGGCGGGCCGAGCGGAGGTTCTCGGCGATATGGGGCAGCCTGCTGCTGACGGAGTGCGTGCTGAAGGTCGTCGGCGCATACACCCTGCCGGTGCACACCATGGTCTGGCTGGGCACGGTGCTGACCGTGGTGGCCATCCTCCTGGCCACCGTCGTCGCCGGGGGCAGCTGCGCCGACCCGATGGAGAAGATGGTCAAGGCCGAGATCGAGCGCAACGCCGCGCCAACTCACGCAGAACCGGAGGCAGTTGCCGCAGCGGCCCGGTAGTCCGGCAGTCGGGTGGCTTCGCGGAACCGCTGGCCCAGGGCCCCGCGCGCGACATGGCGTACGGCGCCGGCGCGCCGGCCCCCGCTGTGAGGTGCCGCACACGGCGCGCCGGAGGGTGCGCCTCCAGGTGGCGGTGGTGATGCGCTGACCTGCGCTCATGCCGCGGGGGAGGGGGCGGCCGGGACGGTGGCGGAGCTGGCGGATCGGCATACCGGAGCGAGGTGTCGCCCATCCCACAGCCGCCCGGTGGGGTCGGCGCATAGTGTCGGCGGAGCGATGGACGTCAGAGACAGCTGAGCCGGGGACCGGTGACGCCGAGGGCTCGCGGGGAGTTGAACGCCGTGCGAGGGGGCGTCTCGGTCCGCACTGCGGGCGGCCTTTCCTCGGCCACGAAGGGAACGGAAGTCATGTCGACTGCTCAATCCGAGGTCAAGACGGGCGTTCGCGGGGGTGGGCCGGCGGCCCTCTACGCCGAGCTGGTCCGGCGCAATCCCGGGGAGCCCGAGTTCCACCAGGCGGCTCTGGAGGTGCTGGAGACGCTGGCCCCGGTGCTGGCCGCCCGTCCCGAGTTCGCCGAGGCGAAGATCCTGGAGCGGATCTGCGAGCCCGAGCGGCAGATCATGTTCCGGGTTCCCTGGCAGGACGACTCCGGGGCGATTCACGTCAACCGCGGCTTCCGGGTGGAGTTCAACAGCGCGCTCGGCCCGTACAAGGGCGGGCTGCGCTTCCACGCCTCCGTGAATCTGGGGATCGTGAAGTTCCTCGGCTTCGAGCAGATCTTCAAGAACTCCCTGACCGGGCTGAACATCGGGGGCGGCAAGGGCGGCAGCGACTTCGATCCGCACGGCCGGTCGGACGCCGAAGTGATGCGCTTCTGCCAGTCGTTCATGACGGAGCTGCACCGCCATCTCGGCGAGCACACCGACGTACCGGCGGGCGACATCGGTGTCGGCGGCCGCGAGATCGGCTATCTCTTCGGCCAGTACCGGCGGATCACCAACCGCTGGGAGGCCGGGGTGCTCACCGGCAAGGGACTGGCCTGGGGCGGCTCCAAGGCCCGTACACAGGCCACGGGTTAC
The DNA here is from genome assembly GCF_053595675.1 of Streptomyces sp. NPDC002446. NCBI lineage: Bacteria > Bacillati > Actinomycetota > Actinomycetes > Kitasatosporales > Streptomycetaceae > Streptomyces > Streptomyces sp. NPDC002446. Next base: position 110,403 of record NZ_JBSFYC010000012.1, read on the forward strand.
GGCAATGTGCTCTTCACGCAGGAGATGCTCCAGCAGCGCGGGGAGGAGCTGGACGGGCAGCAGGTCGTGGTCTCCGGGTCCGGCAATGTCGCGATCTACAGCATCGAGAAGGCTCAGGCGCTCGGCGCCAACGTGCTGACCTGCTCGGACTCCGGCGGCTATGTCGTCGACGAGAAGGGCATCGACCTCGCGCTGCTGCGGCAGATCAAGGAGGTCGAGCGGGGCCGGGTCAGCGCGTACGCCGAGCGGCGCGGGGTGTCGGCCAGCTACGTTCCCGGTGGCCGGGTGTGGGATGTCGCGTGCGATGTGGCGCTGCCGTCGGCGACCCAGAACGAGCTGGACGCGGACGCCGCCCGGGTGCTGGTCCGCAACGGCGTCAAGGCAGTCTCCGAGGGCGCGAACATGCCGACCACGCCGGAAGCGGTCACGCTCCTGAAGGAGGCCGGTGTGGCCTTCGGCCCCGGCAAGGCCGCCAACGCGGGCGGGGTCGCCACCAGCGCGCTGGAGATGCGGCAGAACGCCTCGCGCGAGGCCTGGTCCTTCGACCGTACGGAGGGCGAACTGGCGGCGATCATGCGCGGTATCCACCGCACCTGCTACGAGACCGCCGAACGCTTCGGCCTGCCGGGCGACTATGTCGCGGGCGCCAACATCGCCGGCTTCGAGCGGGTGGCGGACGCGATGCTGGACCAGGGGCTGATCTGACGGGGCGGGGGCCGGGGGCCGGGCCGGGGTCGCGACCTTCCCCGGTCCTTCCCCGGTCCATCCCCGGGCCCGGGTCCCGGCTCGTAGGGTGAGGCGCATGAACATCTGTGTCTTCTGCTCCGCCGCCGACCTCGACGACCGCTATGTCATCCCCGCCCGCCAGTTCGCCGAGCTGATCGGCAAGGGCAGCCATGCGCTGGTCTGGGGCGGCTCGGACACCGGGCTGATGAAGGTCATGGCCGACGGGGTGCAGGACGCCGGCGGGAAGCTGATCGGCGTCTCCGTGGAGTTCCTCGCGCACAAGGCGCGCGCGAACGCGGACGAGATGGTCGTCACCAAGGATCTCGCCGAACGCAAGGCGCAGATGCTGGCGCGCGCCGACGCCATCGTGATCATGGTCGGCGGTACGGGCACGCTGGACGAGGCCACCGAGATCCTGGAGCTGCGCAAGCACGGGATGCACACCAAGCCGGTGGTGCTGCTGAACACCGCTGGTTTCTACGACGGGTTGCGGCAGCAGTTCCAGCGAATGGAGTCCGAGGGGTTCCTGCCGATTCCCCTGTCCGACCTGGTCTTCTTCGCGGCGGACGGCGTGGGCGCGCTGGCCTACCTGGAGGAGCGGGCGGGCATCCAGGGCTGAGCGGCCCATCCCGCCCGGCAGGCCGCGACGGCGGCGTCCGCCGCCCCGTGTCCCCGTCCCCGGCCCGGCCGCTCGTTAGGATCGGCAGCATGGGTACGCACTTGATCACGGGCGCAGGGTCGGGCATCGGAGCGGCGGTCGCGCGGCGGCTCGCCGAGCGCGGGGAGGACCTGTGGCTGCTGGCGCGCAACGCGGTCCGCGCGAAGGAGCTGGCCGCGCAGTTCCCCGGCGCCCGCACGCTCGTGGGTGACCTCGGCAACCCCGAGAAGCTGTCCTGGGCCTTCGGGCAGCAGCCGCTGCCGGACCGTCTCGACTCCCTTCAGCACATCGCGGGCGTCATCGAGCTGGGCGCGGTCGGCGATCTGCCGGCCAAGGCCTGGCAGCGGCAGCTCGCCGCCAACCTCGTCGCGCCCGCCGAGCTCACCCGGCTGCTGCTGCCGCTGGTACGGGTCGCCCAGGGGCATGTCGTCTTCGTCAACTCGGGTGCTGGCCTGAACGCGCACGCCAACTGGAGCGCGTACGCCGCGAGCAAGCACGGCCTGAAGGCGCTGGCAGACTCGCTGCGGGCGGAGGAGCACGGCAACGGTGTCCGGGTGACCTCGGTCTACCCGGGACGGACGGCCACGCCGATGCAGGAGAGCACCCACCAGCAGGAGGGCAAGGAGTACGACCCGTCCCGCTGGATCGACCCGGAGTCGGTCGCCACGGCGATCATCACCGCCATCGATCTGCCGCGGGACGCGGAGATCAACGACGTGTCGGTGCGCCCGGGGCGCTGACCGCCGCAGACGGCCCGTGCGCCGGGACGGCGGGCCCGCCACGGCCACCGCTGCTCCGCGCCGCGGCGACGTACGCTGCATGAGTGACCACTGAAGCGAAGTCGACCGCGGCGGCGGGGTGCGGGTTCCGGGAGATCCGGGGGCTCGTCACGGAGCTGGGCCGCCGCCTGGACGCCCATCAGCGCAGCCGGATCGCCGAGCTGGATCTGACGCCGACGCAGGCCAAGGCGCTGGAGGAGCTCGGCGAGCCGAAGACCGCGCGGGAGCTGGCCGGGGTGCTGTGCTGCGAACCGCCGAACGTCACCTATGTCATCTCCAAGCTGGAGAAGCAGGGCATGGTCGTACGGCAGCCGCATCCGCTGGACGGCCGGGCCAAGCAGCTCGTACTGACCGAGGCGGGGCGGGAGTTGCGGCTCGACCTGCTGCGGAGGATGGGCACCGCGTCGCCGCTGGACCATCTCTCGCACGAGGAGCGGGCCGCGCTGCGCGACGACCTGCTCAAGGCGCTGGGGCGGGACGGCTGAACGGCTGTACGCGGCGGGACGGCTGAGCCACCTTGCGCGGGCTCGTCCGGGGTTCCGTATGCATTCAGTAAAGTTATAGCTGTAATCATTGCCCCCGAGATAGCTACAGCTTTAACTAAATGCATGATCAATCAGAAGGCGGCGCCGCGCGGCACGGCGCATGGGGAGCAGCCCGCACCGACCCCCGGCCGGCCCCGGCGGCGGCCCGTCGGCGGGCTCCAACTCCTCGTCCTGGCGCTCGGGTTCGTGATGGCCAGCCTGGACACCGGCATCATGAACGTCGCCTCGAACGACCTGCGGGCCAGGCTGGGGCTGAGCATGTCCGGCCTCACCTGGGTCGTCGACGGCTATGTCCTGGCCTTCGCATCGCTGCTGCTGCTCGCCGGCTCGCTGGCGAAGCGGTTCGGTGCCCGCCGGATCTACCTCATCGGGCTCGCCGTGTTCACCGCCGCCTCCCTCCTGGGCGCCGTCGCGCCGAACGGCGCCGTCCTGGTGGCGGCCCGCTTCGTACAGGGCGCGGGCGCGGCCCTGTTCATGCCGAGCTCGCTGTCGCTGCTGATGCACGCCTTCCCGGAGCCGGCGCGCCGGGCGAAGATCCTCGGCCTCTGGTCGGCGATCGTCTCCACGTCCGTCGGACTCGCCCCGACCGTCGGCGGCCTGCTGGTGGGAACCCTCGGCTGGCGCTCGATCTTCCTGGTCAACCTCCCCATCGGCATCGTGGGGCTGCTGCTCACCCGGCGGGTCGTCGCGGCGGTCCCGGCCCGCGCCTCGGCGCTCGGCGGCAGCGGCCACGTCCTGGGCCTGCTCGCCCTCGGATCACTCAGTTTCGCGCTCATCGAGGGGCCCGACCTCGGCTGGTCCGCGCCCCTCGTCCTGGCGGCGTTCGCGGTGGCGGCGCTCGCGGCGGCCGGATTCGTGGTCCGCGAACGGGCCGCCCGTACCCCGGTCCTGCCGGTCTCGCTCTTCGCGGACAGCAGCTTCTCCGCGGCCAACCTGGTCGGCTTCCTCTTCAACTTCGCCTTCTACGGGGCGCTGTTCGTCCTCGGGCTCTTCCTCCAGACGGCGCGCGGCGCGAGTCCGGTGACCGCGGGGCTGCAGATGCTGCCGGCCGTTCTGGTCGTCCCGTTCGGCAACATGCTCTACGCCCGGATCGCCCCGCGCATCGGCAACCGGACCGCACTCACCGCCTCCCTGGCGCTCTCCGCCGCGGGCTATGTCCTGCTCTTCCTGCTCCTCGGGCCCGGCCTGCCGTACTGGGCGATCGCGCTGATCCTGGCCGTCGCCAACATCGGCAGCGGGGTCAGCTCCCCGGCGATGACCGGTGTCCTGATGGCGGCCGCGGGCCGTGAGCACGCCGATATCGGCAGCGCGACTCTCAACGCCAACCGGCAGATCGGCTCCCTGGTCGGCATCGCCGGGATGGGCGCGGTGCTGACGGGGGCGGGCGGCGGCTACCTGGGCGCGACCTACGCCTTCGCGCTGACGGCGGGCGCACTGGCACTCGCGGCGGTGGCCGGCCGGCTGGGCATCCGGCACCGCGGCTGACGGTACGGGCCGCCCCCGTGCCCCGGCGCACCCCCCTCGGCCGCACACCCTTGCCGGGCGCGTCCGCCCCGCCGCCGCATACCCTTCCTGGGTGAGCGAGAACAGCACGCAGAAGTGGGCCGCGGGTGCGGCGACCGGGATCGGGTCGATGCCGGGCGGCGACGCGCGGGAGGCGGCGAAGACGGTCACGGGGTCGCTGGAGGCCTTCCCGTACCTGCCGGAGCTCCCGGCGCGCGGGCCCGGCGCCGACATGATCGGGCGGACCCTCGGGCTGCTCGTCGAGGTCTACGGCCATGTGGAGCCCAGCGGCTGGCGGATCAGCGACCGGCCCGGCCGTGACACCCGGCGCGCGCACTCCTGGCTGGGGGAGGACCTCGATGCCCTGGAGGAGTTCACCCAGGGGTACGAGGGCCCGCTGAAGGTCTCGGCGGTCGGGCCCTGGACGCTGGCCGCCGCCCTGGAGCTGCGCGGCGGCGAGGCGGCCCTCGGCGACCCCGGGGCCTGCCGGGACCTCGCGGCCTCGCTGGCCGAGGGGCTGCGCGGCCATCTCGCGGACGTACGGCGGCGGGTGCCGGGCGCGCGGGTCGTGCTGCAGCTCGACGAGCCGTCGCTGACGGCCGTGCTCCAGGGGCGGGTGCGGACCGCGAGCGGCTACCGCACCCACCGGGCCGTGGACCGGGCGGTCGTGGAGGACGCGCTGCGCGGCCTTGTCGCGGTCGCGGACGGCGGCCCCGTGGTCGTCCACTCCTGCGCGCCCGAGGTGCCGTTCGGACTGCTGCGGCGGGCCGGCGTCACGGGCATCTCGTTCGATTTCACCCTGCTCACCGAGCGTGAGGAGGAGGCGATCGGAGAGGCCGTCGAGGGCGGTACGACGCTGTTCGCGGGCGTGGTGCCGGGCGTGGACGGCCGATTGTCAGACCCTGCCGGTAGCGTCATGGGTGTCAGGACGCTGTGGCGCAGGCTGGGGCTGGCACCGGGGATTCTCGGCGAGTCCGTGGTCATCACTCCGTCATGCGGACTCGCGGGCGCTTCGCCCGCATATGCCCGCTCTGTGCTTGCCCACTGCGTCCGGGCGGCGAGATCACTCGCAGACAACCCTGAGTGACCGCACTCAAGGACCACGGGAGGACAAGACAGTGGCTGGCGAACAGCACGCAGCGGAGTCCAAGGTGCCCGCAGCGGCGCGGGAGAAGCACGCGCAGCTCGCTGAGCAGATCGAGGAGCATCGCTTCCGGTACTACGTGAAGGACGCCCCGGTCATCAGTGACGCGGAGTTCGACACGCTGCTGCGCTCCCTGGAGGCCCTGGAGAACGAGCACCCGGAGCTGCGCACCCCGGATTCCCCGACCCAGAAGGTCGCCGGCGCGTACGCCACGGAGTTCACCGAGGTCGAGCACCGCGAGCGGATGCTCTCCCTCGACAACGCCTTCGACGACGAGGAGTTGGCGGCCTGGGCCGAGCGCCTCGCCGGTGAGCTGGGCGGCGACCCCAAGAGCGCCGGATACCACTTCCTGTGCGAGCTGAAGGTCGACGGTCTCGCCGTCAACCTCACCTACGAGCAGGGCCGGCTGACCCGCGCCGCCACCCGCGGCGACGGCCGTACGGGCGAGGACATCACCCCCAACGTCCGCACGATCGCCGAGATCCCGCACCGCCTCAAGGGCGACCGGATCCCCGATCTGGTCGAGGTGCGCGGCGAGGTCTACTTCCCGATGGAGAAGTTCCTCGAACTCAACGAGCGGCTGGTGGCCGACGGCAAGCCCCCGTTCGCCAACCCCCGTAACGCCGCGGCCGGTTCGCTGCGCCAGAAGGACCCCAAGGTCACGGCCAGCCGGCCGCTGCACATGGTCGTCCACGGCCTCGGTGCCCGCGAGGGCCTGGAGATCGACGGCCTGTCGGAGGCGTACGGCCTGCTCAAGGAGTGGGGCCTGCCGACCGCCACCCACAACAGGGTCGTCGACTCGCTGGCGCAGGTGCGCGAGTTCATCGCCCATTACGGCGACCCCGAGACCCGCCGTACGGCCGTCGAGCACGAGATCGACGGAGTGGTCGTCAAGCTCGACGAGATCCGGCTCCAGGGCCGGCTGGGCTCCACGTCCCGGGCGCCGCGCTGGGCGATCGCCTGGAAGTACCCGCCGGAGGAGGTCAACACCAAGCTGGTCGACATCCGCGTCGGCGTCGGCCGTACGGGCCGGGTCACGCCGTACGCCGTGGTCGAGCCGGTGACGGTGGCCGGTTCCGAGGTGGAGTTCGCGACCCTGCACAACCAGGACGTGGTCAAGGCCAAGGGCGTGCTCATCGGGGACACCGTCGTGATCCGCAAGGCCGGCGATGTCATTCCGGAGATCCTGGGGCCGGTCGTCGACCTGCGGGACGGCAGCGAGCGGGAGTTCGTGATGCCGGCCGAGTGCCCCGAGTGCGCGGCGGCGCTGCAGCCCGCCAAGGAAGGCGACATCGACCTGCGGTGCCCCAACGCCCGTTCCTGCCCCGCGCAGATCCGCGAGCGGCTGTTCTATCTGGCCGGCCGCAAGTGCCTGGACATCGAGAACTTCGGCTATGTCGCGGCCACGGCGCTCAGCCAGCCGCTGGAGCCCGCGGAGGCACCGCTGAAGGACGAGGGGGACCTTTTCGGCCTCTCCATCGAGCAGTTGCTGCCCATCAAGTCCCATGTCCTCGACCCCGACTCCGGTCTGCCCAAGCACGATCCGAAGACCGGCGAGGAGAAGGTCGTCACGTTCTTCGCCAACCAGAAGGGCGAGCCGAAGAAGAACGCCCTGGCCATGCTGGAGAACATCCAGGCCGCCAAGCAGCGCCCGCTGGCCCGGATCCTCACCGGCCTGTCGATCCGGCATGTGGGTCCGGTGGCGGCCGAGGCGCTGGCGCGGGAGTTCCGCTCCATCGACCGCATCCGGGACGCGGACGAGGCCGAACTGGCCGCCGTGGACGGCGTCGGGCCCACCATCGCCGCCTCGTTGAAGCAGTGGTTCGCCGTGGACTGGCACCAGCAGATCATCGAGAAGTGGCGGGCAGCCGGGGTCCGGATGGAGGAGGAGCAGACGGGTGAGGAGGGCCCGCGCCCGCTGGAAGGCGTCACCGTCGTCGTAACGGGCACACTTCAGTCACACACGAGAGATGGCGCGAAAGAGGCCCTCCAGAACCTCGGAGCGAAGGTGACCGGTTCGGTTTCGAAGAAGACCGGATTTGTAGTGGTGGGCGACAACCCCGGTTCGAAGTACGACAAGGCCATGCAATTGAAGGTCCCGGTGCTGGACGATGATGGCTTCGCGGTGCTGCTGGAACAGGGTCCCGATGCGGCACGAGCGGTAGCCGTCACTCCGCCTGAGGGGGAGTGAGGTGTCACCCCATCGGCGCATACCAGATGGATCCCGAGCGCCGGGTCGCATTCGGGCAACCGTCGCCGATCGCTGCCCGCGGCGGCCTTCCGCGGCCTAACCTTGAGGGGTGCGCCTGCCGTGGCGCGGGCTCAGCCGGCTGTGAGAGGGATCGGAATGAAACCGACCGACAGCGCCGCTCCGGCGTCGCGGCTCCGGCGGCTCGTCGTGCCCGCGCTGCCCGCGACCATCGTCACCGTGGCGAGCCTCACGCTCGCCACCGGCGTGATCTGGACTCTCGGCGAAGGTGACGCACTGTTCCCCGGCGGCTCGGTGGGCTGGTCGCTGGCGATCCTCACCGGAGTCATCGTCGGCCACCTGGTCGCGCTCGGCCGGGACCGCTGGTGGGGAGGCACGGGCTCGGGCGCCGCGCTCGCCCTCGCCGTACTGCTGCTGTACGGCTGGGTGCCGGCCACCCTCGTCAGCCTCTCGGTCGTCCTCCTGGTCGGCGCCGCCCGCCGGCACCGATGGCGACAGGCCGTGGTGCACGGCGCCGTGGACATCCTCGGCATCGGCGCCGCGGCCCTCGGCCTCGCCGCGTTCGGCGTGGTCTCCAGCGTCCGCCAGCCCTGGAGCCCCAAGGCCTGGGACCTGTCCGTCCTGCCCGCAGTCCTGGTGACCGCCGCCGGCTATCTGCTCGTCAGCCGCGCCCTGCTGTGGATCAGCCTCGCCCCCCGCAGCGGCGCGCTGCCGGCGATCCCCCGAACGGCCGTCGTACGCCAGGCACTCGTCGGCATCGCGCTGCTGGGCATCTCCCCGCTGATCGCCGTCTGCGCCATCCACGCACCCCTGCTGCTGCCGCTGTTCGCGGTCCCGCTGATCGCGCTGGACTCCACGCTCTGGATAGCCCGCGCCCGCGCCGAGGAGCAGCTGCGCGATCCGCTCACGGGGCTGCCCAACCGCCAGTGGCTGCTGGAGCGCACCTGGACCGCGCTGGACGAGGCCGAGCGCGTCGGCGTCCGCTCCGCCCTGGTCCTCATCGACCTGGACCGCTTCCGGTCCGTCAACGACACCCTCGGCCACCTCGCCGGCGACCGCCTGCTGCTGCAGATCGCCGACCGGCTGCGGCACGCCCTGCCGCGCGGCGCCGAGGCGGCCCGGCTCGGCGGCGACGAGTTCGCCGTCCTGCTGCCCAGCACGGACTCCCTCACCAGCTCCCAGCGGGTCGCCCGCAACCTCGTCGCCGCGCTCGGGTCCCCGCTGGACCTCGACGGACTGACCCTCGTGCTCGAAGCCAGCGCGGGGGTCGCCGTCTTCCCCGACCACGCCCTGGACGCCGAAGGGCTGCTGCGCCGCGCCGATGTGGCGATGTACCAGGCCAAGCGGGACCGCAGCGGTGTCGAGCTCTACGAAGCCAAACGGGACGGCAACACCCCCGACCGGCTCGGCCTGCTGGGCGATCTGCGCCGTGCCCTGGACGCCGGCGACGTGGAGCTGCACTACCAGCCCAAGGTGGGCTTCGACGGGCATGTCGCCGGGCTGGAGGCGCTGGTCCGCTGGGTCCACCCGGACCGCGGCCGGGTCCCACCGGACGAGTTCATCGCCATCGCCGAGTCCTCCGGGCTGATGCCCCGGCTGACGGAGTACGTCCTGGAGACCGCGCTCGCCCAGGTGGCGCGCTGGCGCGCGATGGGCCTGGAGGTGCCGGTCGCGGTCAACGTCTCGCCCCGCGACGTGCACTCGCCGGGCTTCGCCGGCGCGGTCGCCGCCCGGCTCGCCCGACATCGGGTCCCACCAGGCGCCCTCCAACTGGAGATAACCGAGCACGTCCTCCTGGAGGACCCGCAGCGGGCCGCCGACACCCTCGCCGGGCTCACCGCCCACGGCGTGAAGATGTCCCTCGACGACTTCGGCACCGGCTACTCCTCGCTGGTCCATCTGCGGCGCCTCCCGGTCAGCGAGCTGAAGATCGACCGCTCCTTCGTGGCCCGGCTCGCCGTCGACACGGAGGACGCCGAGATCGTCCGCTGCACCCTGGACCTCGCCCACTCCCTCGGCCTCCTGGTCGTCGCCGAGGGCGTCGAGGACGACGAGACCTGGGAGCGGCTGCGCGACCTCGGCTGCGACGCCGTACAGGGCTGGCTGGTGGCGGCGGCGATGCCACCGGACGAGACCACGGCCTGGCTGAGGGCCCGCGGTGAGCACGGCTGGCACCGCGAGTCGGAGACGGCCGCCCTGGCGGCGGAGAAGGCAGCAGAGCGCCCTTCGGGACAGGTCTTGAACTGACCCGGCCACCGGCCGTCCCGTGTCCCCGCTCCGAGAACGACGCGCACGACGAGAACGACGCTCAGCACGAGCCGAACGATCAGCGCAGCCAAGACAGCGACGCGTCCGGCGAGCCCGCGCCCGTCCATGAGACGGCTGAGGCGGCCGCGCAACACGGCGCAGACGAGCCGGGTGCCACCGACGAGCCCTACGGCACCACCGCGACCGGTGAGGCCGGCAGCACGGACGAGACCGGAGGGAACGACACGTCCGGCGTGCCCGCCGGGGACGACGATCCCGCTGACACCACCGGGCCGACCGGAACGACCGGGCCGACCGGGCCGGAGGCCACCTAGGGCCGCACCGACGATCTTCGAGACGCCCTCCCCGGCGCCCCGGTGAAAAGGGCTGCGCGATCCTCATTGCGTTGGCAATAGGATTGGGCCCGAATACCAGCAAGAACACTCCGCCAAGAACACCAGAGGATCGCTGCATGCCTGGCATCACGCGCGAGGAGGTCGCCCACCTCGCCCGGCTGGCACGTCTGGAGCTGCAGGACGAAGAGCTCGACCACTTCGCCGGACAGCTCGACGACATCATCGGCGCGGTCGCCCGCGTCTCCGAGGTCGCCGACCAAGACGTACCGCCGACCTCCCACCCGCTGCCCCTGACCAACGTCATGCGGCCGGACGAGGTCCGTCCGTCGCTGACCCCCGAGCAGGCGCTCTCCGGCGCCCCGGCCCAGGAGCAGCAGCGTTTCAAGGTGCCGCAGATCCTGGGGGAGGAGTGACCGACATGGCAGACCTGATCAAGCTCACCGCCGCCGAGATCGCGGCGAAGATCGCCGCCGGCGAGCTCACCGCCGTCGAGGTGACCGAGGCCCACCTGGCGCGCATCGAGGCCGTCGACGAGAAGGTGAACGCCTTCCTGCACGTCGACCGCGAGGGCGCGCTCGCCCAGGCCCGCGCCGTGGACGAGAAGCGCGCCCGCGGCGAGAAGCTCGGCCCGCTGGCCGGCGTCCCGCTCGCGCTCAAGGACATCTTCACGACGGAGGGCATTCCCACCACCGTCGGCTCCAAGATCCTCGAAGGCTGGCTCCCGCCGTACGACGCGACGCTCACCAAGAAGCTCAAGGCCGCCGACGTCGTCATCCTCGGCAAGACCAACATGGACGAGTTCGCCATGGGGTCCTCCACCGAGAACAGTGCCTACGGGCCGACCGGCAACCCCTGGGACCTGACCAAGATCCCCGGCGGTTCGGGTGGCGGTTCCGCCGCCGCGCTCGCCGCCTTCCAGGCCCCGCTCGCCATCGGCACGGACACCGGCGGCTCCATCCGCCAGCCCGCCGCCGTCACCGGCACGGTCGGCGTCAAGCCCACCTACGGCGGCGTCTCCCGCTACGGCATGGTCGCCTTCTCGTCCTCCCTGGACCAGGGCGGCCCCTGCGCCCGTACGGTCCTGGACGCCGCGCTGCTCCACGAGGTCATCGCGGGCCACGACCCGCTGGACTCCACGTCCATCGACAAGCCCGTACCGCCGGTCGTCGAGGCGGCCCGCAACGGCAGCGTCGAGGGCATGCGGGTCGGCGTCGTCAAGCAGTTCCGCGGCGAGGGCTACCAGGCCGGCGTCATCCAGCGGTTCGACGAGTCCGTCGCGCTGCTGAAGGAGCTGGGCGCCGAGATCGTCGAGCTGGACTGCCCGTCCTTCGACCTCGCCCTGTCGGCGTACTACCTGATCGCGCCGTCCGAGTGCTCCTCCAACCTGGCCCGCTTCGACGCCATGCGCTACGGCCTGCGGGTCGGCGACGACGGCACGAAGTCCGCCGAGGACGTCACCGCGCTGACCCGTGAGGCCGGCTTCGGCCCCGAGGTCAAGCGACGGATCATGCTCGGCACGTACGCGCTCAGCTCCGGCTACTACGACGCGTACTACGGCTCCGCCCAGAAGGTGCGGACGCTGATCACCCGCGACTTCGAGAAGGCCTTCGAGCAGGTCGACGTGATCGTCTCGCCGACCACGCCGACCACCGCCTTCCCGATCGGCGAGCGGGCCGACGACCCGATGGCGATGTACCTCGCCGACCTGTGCACGATCCCCACCAACCTGGCAGGCAACGCGGCCATGTCGCTGCCCTGCGGCCTGGCCCCCGAGGACGGGCTGCCGGTGGGCCTGCAGATCATCGCCCCTGCCATGGCCGACGACCGGCTCTACAAGGTCGGTGCCGCGGTCGAGGCCGCGTTCACCGCCAAGTGGGGTCACCCGCTGCTCGAGGAGGCACCCGCACTGTGAGTGGAAAGCTTGCGAAGGCCAAGGGCTTCAAGAAGTCCAAGCCCGGTACGTATCTGTCCATCGGCACCACGCTGTTCGGCGCGGTGAGCGTCGTCAAGCAGGTGAAGAAGGCCAGGACGGAGCAGGACACGCTCCAGCTGGTCGACGCCGTCGTCTCCGCCGCCGCCATCGTGACCGGCGTCGCCCTGCTCATCCGCGAACTGCGCCGTCTGGGCGACGACGACGTCCTCGCGGACTGATCGGCGCCGGACCTGAGAGGTTAGTTTCACCGTGACTGTCACCGACCTGGTGTCGTACGAGGACGCGCTGGCCGCCTACGACCCCGTCATGGGGCTCGAGGTACACGTCGAACTCGGCACCAAGACCAAGATGTTCTGCGGGTGTTCCACCGCCCTGGGCGGCGACGCCAACTCGCAGACCTGCCCCACCTGCCTGGGCCTGCCCGGCTCGCTGCCCGTCGTCAACGCGACCGGCGTCGAGTCCGCGATCAAGATCGGCCTGGCCCTGAACTGCACCATCGCCGAGTGGTGCCGCTTCGCCCGGAAGAACTACTTCTATCCGGACATGCCGAAGAACTTCCAGACCTCCCAGTACGACGAGCCGATCGCCTTCGACGGCTACCTCGACGTGCAGCTGGAGGACGGGGAGGTCTTCCGCGTCGAGATCGAGCGCGCGCACATGGAGGAGGACACCGGCAAGTCGACGCACGTCGGCGGTGCCACCGGCCGTATCCACGGCGCCCGGCACTCCCTCCTGGACTACAACCGCGCCGGCATCCCGCTCATCGAGATCGTCACCAAGCCCATCGAGGGCGCGGGCGAGCGGGCCCCCGAGGTCGCCAAGGCGTACGTCGCCGAGCTGCGCGAGCTGATCAAGGCGCTGGGCGTCTCCGAGGCCCGGATGGAGCAGGGCCAGATGCGCTGCGACGTCAACCTCTCGCTGCGCCCCCAGGGCACCGAGAAGTTCGGCACGCGCTCGGAGACCAAGAACGTCAACTCCCTGCGCTCGGTCGAGCGCGCCTGCCGCTACGAGATCCAGCGGCACGCGGCGGTGCTCTCCTCCGGCGGCACGATCGTCCAGGAGACCCGTCACTTCCACGAGGAGGACGGCTCCACGACGCCCGGCCGGGTCAAGGAAGAGGCCGAGGACTACCGCTACTTCCCCGAGCCGGACCTGGTTCCGGTGGCCCCCTCCCGCGAGTGGGTCGAGGAACTGCGCGGCCAGCTGCCCGAGCTGCCGCGGGTGCGCCGCAACCGCCTCCGCGAGGAGTGGGGCGTCAGCGAGCACGACATGCAGTCCATCCTCAACGCCGGTGCGGTCGACCTGATCGTCGCCACCGTCGAGGCCGGTGCGGACGCCGCCGCGGCCCGTAAGTGGTGGATGGGCGAGCTGGCCCGCCGCGCCAACGAGGACGGCGTCGAGCTGGCCGCCCTGCCGATCACCCCCGAGCAGGTCGCCCGGGTCACCTCGCTGGTCGCCGACGGCTCCCTCAACGACAAGCTGGCCCGCCAGACCATCGAGGGCGTGCTGGCCGGCGAGGGCGACCCGGACACCGTCGTCGAGAAGCGCGGCCTGAAGGTCGTCTCCGACGAGGGCGCCCTGGGCACCGCCGTCGACGAGGCGATCGCTGCCAACGCCGCCATCGCCGACAAGATCCGCGGCGGCAAGGTGGCCGCGGCCGGCGCGCTGGTCGGCGCGGTCATGAAGGCCACCCGCGGCCAGGCCGACGCGGCCCGCGTCCGCGAGCTCATCCTGGAGAAGCTGGGCGTCGAGGGCTGACGCACCACTGATCCGGCATCACGAAGCGGCCGTCCTCCCAGGCGAGGGCGGCCGCTTCGTGCATCTCCGACCGATCGGCTCTCCCGTCGATCGGCTCTCGAATCGATCGGCCGAACCGGGAATGCGCGAGTGCGCAGGCGCGCTGTGATCACCGAGAGGGGCCCCGCCCGCCCACGGGGGTGGCGGACGGGGCCACCCACCTCAGCCAATCGGGCAACTGGGTTACGGCGCCCGGTGGTTCGGTGCGGGGCCGGCGTCCAAGGAGGCGTTTGGCAGGGGATTCGGTCATCTGCTCCCCTCTTGCTCCGGATGTGGGGTAATCCACAAAAACGGCAAAGGATCTTTTCCGCCTGTCACCCTGCTGGGAGAACCGCGGACCCACCGCCTCCATAACCGATGGCGGTGGGTCCGCCATGTCCCCCTGCCTCCGCGTTCGGCACCACCGGTCACCCCGGAAGTTATCGACGCACAACCCGGGAAGCGGTCGAGATCCGTGACGGCTCTGGCTCGGTGGTGTCTCAGGCGCCGCATCGTGGTGATCGTGCTGTGGCTCGCCGCCTTCGCGGGCGTCGCCGTCGCCGCGGGCGTCACCGGGTCCGCGTACTCGAACGACTACGAGGTCCCCGGGACCGAGTCCGGGCGGGCGAGCGCCCAGATGGCCAGGGCGTTTCCCGGGCAGTCCGGGGACAGCGACACCATCGTGTGGCACACGGACTCCGGGACCGTGCGCTCCGGCGCCGTCGAGAAGACCATGCGGCGCACCCTGGACAAGATCGCCGAGCTGCCCGGTGTCGCCGAGGTGCGCGGCCCCTACGGCGGCCGGGCCGACGGTGCGCACGGCGGGCAGCAGATCAGCGAGGACGGGCGCACCGCCTACGCCGCCGTCGTCTTCGAGCGGCCCGCCGACGAGCTGGACGTGGCCGAGGTCCAGGGCGTCGTCGACACCGCGAAGGCCGCGGCCGGCGACGGCCTCCAGGTCGAGCTGGGCGGCGCCGGGATCGCGCTCACCGAGGCGCCGCGCGCGCAGCTCCCGGAACTCATCGGGCTGGGCGCCGCGGCCGTGGTGCTCTTCCTCGCCTTCGGGTCGCTCGCCGCGACGCTGCTGCCGATCGTCACCGCGGTGGCCGCCGTCGGCACCGCCTCGGCCGGTATCACCCTGCTCAGCCACGCCATGACCGTCGCCGACTTCGCCCCGATGCTCGGCATGCTGATCGGCCTCGGCGTCGGCATCGACTATGCGCTGTTCATCGTCACCCGGCACCGCAGGGGTCTGCGCTCAGGGCTGTCCGTCCAGGAGGCCGCGGAGCGGGCGGTGGCGGTATCGGGGCGTGCGGTCGTCTTCGCCGGGGCCACCGTGTGCATCGCGCTGCTGGGCATGCTGGTGCTGCGGCTGGGCTTCCTCAACGGGGTCGCGCTCGCCGCCTCGCTCACCGTCGTGCTGACCGTGGCCGCCTCCGTCACCCTGCTGCCGGCGCTGCTCGGGCTCATCGGGATGCGCGCGCTGGGCCGCCGCGAACGCCGGCGGCTCGCCGAGCACGGACCGCGGCCCGAGCACCCCACCGGCCTCGCCGCCCGCTGGTCCGGCTTCGTCGAGCGGCACCCCAAGCTGCTGGGCCTGACCGCCGCCGCCGTGATGGCCGCGCTGGCGCTGCCCGCCTTCGGCCTCCACCTGGGCACCTCCGACCAGGGCAACAACCCGGCCGCCTCGACGACCCGCAAGGCGTACGACCTCCTGGCGGGCGACGGGACCCACACCGGCCGGGGCAGCGGCTTCGGGCCCGGATTCAACGGGCCGCTGACCCTCGTCGGCGACCTCGACGGCGCCAAGGACCGGGTCGCCTTCGACAAGCTGCCGCACCGGCTGCGGAAGGTGCCCGGCGTCGCCCGCGTCAGCGGCCCCGAGTTCGACGGCAGCCGCGCCACCGGCGTGATCACCGTGGTGCCGAGCAGCTCACCGCAGTCCCGCCAGACCTCCGACCTGGTGCAGCGGCTGCGGACGGAGGTGCTGCCCACGGCCTCGGGCGCGACCACGATGCGGGTGCAGGTCGGCGGCATCACCGCCGGCTATGACGACTTCGCGGCGGTCATCGTCGGCAAGCTGCCGCTGTTCATCGGTGTCGTCATCGCGCTCGGCTCGGTCCTGCTGCTGCTCGCCTTCCGCAGCATCGGCATACCCCTCAAGGCCGCGCTGATGAACGTCGCGGCCGTCGCCTCGTCCTTCGGGATCGTCGTGGCGATCTTCCAGTGGGGGTGGGGCAGTGAGCTGCTGGGGCTGGGCAGCGCCGGCCCGATCGAACCGTTCCTGCCGGTCATCATGGTCTCCGTGCTCTTCGGACTGTCCATGGACTACCAGGTGTTCCTGGTCTCCCGGATGTACGAGGAGTGGCAGCTGACGCGCGACAACCGCCGGGCGGTGCGGGTCGGCCTCGCCGAGACCAGCCGGGTGATCAACTCGGCGGCGGTCATCATGATCGCGGTGTTCGCGGCGTTCGTCCTCAGCGGCGACCGGACCATCGCGATGTTCGGCATCGGCCTGGCCTCCGCGGTCGCCCTGGACGCCTTCGTCCTGCGGACGCTGCTGGTCCCGGCCCTGATGCACATGCTGGGCGGCGCCAACTGGTGGCTGCCGTCCTGGCTCGACCGCCGGCTGCCCCGGATCAGCATCGAACCGCCGCCCGCACCGGACGACGCCGCGCCGGAACCGGGCGGGGAGCGGCCGCTGGTGCGCGTGTAGCGCAGGCGCCGCGGGGCTGCCGTCCGGCGCGGGCGGCTGCCCGCGCGCCACCGGGACACCGCGGCTCTCATCCCGTTCTCATCTCGCTCTCAGACGCGGCCCCTACGGTCGCGCCCATGGGTACGACCAGGACGACAGAGAAGCGAACCGACGACGAGACCGTGCCGGCGCAGGCCGCCGCCACAGAGGAAGAGAAGGGTCAGCAGAGCCCGGAGAGCGCGGCGAACGAGACCGCTGAGACCGAGGCCGCCGAGACCGAGGCCGCACAGCCCGCGGCCGACGCCGGAGCGGACGAGGGCGACGGCGAGCACACCGCGCCCGCACCGCCCGCCACCGGGGTCGCCGCGGGTGCCGGCGCCGTCGTCGCCGCAGGGCTCGGCCTCGCGTCCGTCACCGGCACCTGGCTCGGCACGCTGATGGCCGAACGGCAGCAGCTGATAGGCCAGATCAAGCTCCAGACGGGCAAGGCCACCGACCAGATCGCCACCATGTACGGCACCCCGTGGCACACCACCGCCCTGGTCAACGCCGTCTTCGCGCTGCTCGCCGCGATCGTCGCCACGGTGGTGCTGACCCGCCCCCGCACCCCCTGGGTACGCGCCGTCGCCTGGGCCGGACTGGCACTCGCCGTGCTGGGCATCCTGATTTCCGCCGGTATGTACCTCGACCTGTTCGGCAGTCTGCCCGCCATCCCTAAGGGCGCCGGGCCGGGCGCCTAAGGCACCTGCCGCCGCCCCGGGCACACGGGGGCGGGTTTCTAAGCACCGCCCGTACGGAAAGATCGGGAACCCTCCCGATGCGGCCCACCCCCCTTGGCGACGAGGCTTGAGTACGTCAACAGGCCGACACCGTCGAGGGAGAACCACCGTGTACACCTCCGAGCTGGAGATGCGGGTCCGTTACGAAGAGCTGCGCCGCGAGGCCGACCGGCAGCGCCTGGTGCGCGAGGCCACCGAGGCCCAGCGCGCCGGGCGCGGGGGCGCCGCCCGCTCCGGGGAGCACGATCCCGAAGGGCGGGTGAGTGCCGAGCGGTCGCGGCGGTGGCGGATACGGCCGCGCCGCGCCACCGCCTGACCCCGCCCGGGGACTTGACGGCCGGCGGGGTGCCCACGTGCCGGAATACACTGCCGGATTGTCGGACCCGTGTGCGATGCTCGGCAGCGTGGAGACCAGGTCCGTCAGTCCCGTGTTCGTCGGCCGCGCGGCCGAACTCACCGCGCTGGGCGATGCGCTCGCCCGTGTCGCCGCCTCCGGCGAGCCCCAGGCCCTGCTGATCGGGGGCGAGGCCGGGGTCGGCAAGACCCGCCTCATCGAGGAGTTCAGCGAGGCGGCGCGCGCCCGGGGCGCGCTGGTCGCGCTCGGCGGCTGCATCGAGATCGGCTCCGAGGGACTGCCCTTCGCGCCGTTCTCCGCCATCCTGCACACCCTCAACTGGCATCTGCCGGCCGAGCTCGCCGCCGCCGTCGCCGGCCAGGAGGGCGAACTCGCGCGCATCCTGCCCGAATTGGGGGAGACGCCCGGCGAGGCGCACGACGAGGAGATCGGCCGCGCCCGCCTCTTCGAGCTGACCGCGCGCCTCCTGGAGCGGCTCGCCGCCGACCGCACCCTCGTCATCGTCATCGAGGACCTCCACTGGGCCGACCGCTCCACCCGCGAGCTGCTCGCCTACCTCCTGAGGGCGCTGCACGACGCCGGCGTCCTGCTGGTGGCGACATACCGCTCCGACGACATCCACCGCCGCCACCCGCTGCGCCCCTTCCTCGCCGAGATCGACCGGATGCGCACGGTCCGGCGCGTCGAGCTGGACCGCTTCAACAAGGACGAGGTCCGCTCCCAGATCGCCGGGATCAACGGCAGCGACCCCGAAGAGGCCACCGTCGACCGGGTCTTCAAGCGCTCCGAGGGCAACGCCTTCTTCGTCGAGGAGCTCGCCCGCAGCCTCGCCGACGGCTGTCTGCACGGCCTCAGCGACCCGCTGCGCGATCTGCTGCTGGTGCGTGTCGAGGCGCTGCCCGAGGACGCCCAGCGGGTCGTGCGCACGGCCTCCGAGGGCGGCTCCACGGTCGAGCACGAACTCCTCTCCGCCGTCTGCCAGATGCCCGAGGACGACCTCATCGAGGCGCTGCGGGCCGCCGTGGGCAGCAACACCCTCGTGCCCACCCAGGACGGCACGGGCTACCGCTTCCGGCACGCCCTGGTACGCGAGGCCGTTGTCGACGACCTCCTGCCCGGCGAGCGCACCCGCCTCAACCGCCGCTACGCCGAGGCCCTGGAGGCCGACCCCTCACTGGTGCGCGCCGATGCCTGCGCCGCCCGGCTGGCCAGCTACTGGTACAAGGCCCATGACGCCGCCAAGGCGCTGCCCGCCGTCCTCGCCGCCTCCGTCAAGGCCCGCCGCCGCCATGCCTATGCCGAACAGCTGCGGCTGCTGGACCGCGCCCTGGAGCTGTGGGACGACGCGCCCCCGGAGGTCCGCCAAGGGGTGCGCCCGGTCGACTACACCGAGGCCTACCCGGCCTGCGGCTGCGACGACGGGGCGCTGCGCTTCCTCGATCTGCTCGCCGAGATCGCGGTGGCCGCCCGGCTGTCCGGCGACGGCGAGCGGGCCTTCACGATCACCAAGCGCGCCCTGCGGGCCCTGCGCGAGGAGAACGACCCCCTGCGTACGGCCTGGTTCCTGGTGCAGCGCTCCCGCATCGTCCAGGGCACCGGCCGTGGCAACGGCTGGGAGGACCTGGGCGCCGCCCAGGAGCTGATGCGCGGTCTGCCGCCGTCCTCCGTGCACGCCGAGGTGATGGCCGCCGTCGCCAGCTGGTCGGTGCTGCACGAGCCCGGCCCCGAGACCTTCACGACGGCCCAGCGGGCCGTGGAGCTGGCCCAGTTGGTCGGCGACGAGGAGGCGGAACTGAACTCCAAGGTGACGCTGGCGGGGCTGCGCGTGGAAGCCGGTGAGGTCGACGCGGGACTCGCCGACCTCCGGCAGGCGCTGGACCTGGCCGTCGACCGCGGCTACTTCGCCGTCATCGGGCGCGGCCACATCAACCTGCCGTCCGCCCTGGAAGGCGCCGGCCGTTCCCGCGAGGCCGTCGAGGTCACCGAGCGGGGCATCGAACTGACCACCCGCTACGGCCTCAAGGACAACACCAGCTGGGTGATGGGCAACCGGGCCGAATCGCTCCAGTCGCTCGGCCGCTGGGAGGAGGCGAGCCGGACCGCCACCGAGGCCCGCCGACTCGGCCAGAGCCGCCGGGCGATCGCCCTGGCCACCAACCGCCTCACCGACCTCGCCCTGGACCAGGGCGAACTGGCCGAGGCCGAGCGGGAGCTGGCCGTCGCCCAGGAGCACTACGGCACCCACGACGTCCAGCCGCAGCACGCCATCCCCATGGCGCGCAACGCCCTGCGCATCGCCGTGGGCCAGGGCCGCCTCCTCGACGCCCGCAGCATCCTCGGGCAGGCCCTGGACGCCGGCTTCCCGCCCGGCACCCAGCGCTACGCCTGGCCGCTGCTGTGGTCGGCGACCGCCGCCGAGTCGGACGCCCGCGGTCTGCCGGCGGCCGAGCCCGGCCGGGCCGCGATCCTGGCCCGCGTCCGGGACGCCGCCAAGAAGCTGCCGACGCTCACCCCCGTCTGGGAGGCGTACGCGCTGGCCGTCGACGCCGAACTCCGGCGCGCCGAGGGCCGCGAGACCCCCGATGCCTGGGCCGGGGCGGTCGCCGCCTTCGAGCCCCTGGAGCGCCCGCACGAGCTCGCCCGCGCCTGCTACCGCTGGGCCGAATCCCTGCTGCACGGCAGCGAACGGGCCACCGCCGGGCTGGACGGCCGCACCCCGCGCGAGGCCGCCGTACTCCTGCTGACCCAGGCGCACACCGCCGCCGAGGCGATGGGCGCCCGCCCGCTCGCCGGCGAGCTCGCCCTCCTCGCCCAGCGGGCCCGCATCCCCCTGTCCGGCCTGATACCGGCCGCCGGCGCCGAGGCCCCTGCCTCCGCCGCGGCGGCGGACGCCCCTGCCGCCTCCCTGGGCCTCACCCCGCGCGAGCGCGACGTCCTCCGCCTGGTCGCCGACGGCCGCAGCAACCGCCAGATAGCCGACGCCCTGTTCATCTCCCCGAAGACCGCCAGCGTCCATGTCTCCAACATCCTCGCCAAGCTGGGCGTCTCCGGCCGCGGCGAGGCGGGCGCCGTGGCCCATCGCCTGCACCTCTTCGACGAACCGGCAGCCAGCCGGGGGTGAGCCCCGAGAGCGCCTCCGGCTCCCGCCCCCCCCCGCAACCGGACCAACGATCCGAATGGCCGGGATGACCGGGATGACCGGGATGACCGGAAAGGGGGCTCCGCAGGGCCCGGCCCTAGGCCCCGCCCTAGGCCCTGCCCTCGCCCGTCTGCCGGAGCTCCTTCTCCATCAGCGTGAAGGACTTGGGCGCCCCGCCCGGTTGCGGCTTGCCCTCCTTGCGGCCCACGACGCGGTAACCGGCGTCCTGGTAGTAGGCGTTGAGGCGCGCGTTGCCGGCCAGGCAGTCCAGGCGTACCCGTGTCCGTCCGGCCGCGGCCACTCGGCGTTCCGCGGCCGTCAGCAGCAGCTGCCCCGTCCCGGGCGCGGCGGCGCTCCGGTCCACCATGAGCCGGTGCACGTACCCGGCCACGGGCGGCTGCGGACCCCAGGCGGCCTCGTCCTGCCACCACAGCTCCCAGGCGCCGGTGACGCGCCCGTCGGCCTGTGCGAGCCAGACCTCGCCCTGCGCCATGACCCGGCGGAAGTGGTCCTCGTCCAGTTCCCCCGGCCGCCACTGCCCGGTGATGCCGCGGGCCAGCATCCAGCGTGCCGCGTCGTCGCGGAGGCGGACGAGGGTGGGCAGATCGGCCTCGGTGGCCGGACGGACGCGCAGACCATTCACCCGGGGATCCTCGCACGCCCGTCCGACGGCGGTCCGTCGGGCCCGCTGCTGCTCGTACCCGGCGACCGGCAGGGCGCTCCCCAGGGGATCCGTTCCCCCCGGCCCTCTACCGGCCTCCCTGACCCGGCCCCTGCCGCGCCCTGATGACCACGACCCCCGAGGAGAGGTCTATCGGGCCCGTCCCGGGGTCGCCGTCGCCCACGTCGTCGACGACGAGCGACATCTTCTGCCGCTCTTCGTCGGTGTGTTGACGGCCCGGCGCGAACAGTTCTTCCGCGATGTTGAACATGGTGCCTGCCCCCTCGTCGGTGTGACGTGCACCCGTCCCCTGGCACCGAGTCTAGGCAGGAGGGGCGGAAAAGGGGGAGGAAAGGGGGATCCGGGAGGACCAGGGGACCAGAGGGGATCAGCTCACCTTGAGGCGGAGAATCCGGTCGTCGCCCTTGCGCGGGGTGCCCCGGCCGTCCGTGTTGCTGGTGACCAGCCACAACCCGCCGTCGTCGGTCGCCACGACGGTCCGCAGCCGCCCGTAGGTGCCCTTCAGGAACGCCTGCGGCGCCGCCACCGTCTTCGTCCCGTTCAGCGCGATCCGCCACAGCCGTTCGCCGCGCAGCGAGGCCATCCAGAGCGAGCCCTTGGCGTAGGCGATGCCGCTGGGCGAGGCGTCCGCGGTCTTCCACTGCACGACCGGGTCGACGAACCCGGAGCCCGCCTGCTCGCCCCGCGCCCTGCCCTCGGCCTCGGGCCAGCCGTAGTTCTTGCCGGGCTCGATGAGATTGAGCTCGTCCCAGGTGTGCTGCCCGAACTCCGAGGCCCACAGCCGGTGGTCACGGTCCCAGGCCAGCCCCTGCACATTGCGGTGGCCGTAGTCGTACACCACGGAATCGGCCTCGGGGTTGCCGTGCGCGGGCTCGCCGTCCGGGGTCATCCGCAGGATCTTGCCGCCGAGCGACTTCCTGTCCTGGGCCAGTGCGGCGTCGCCGGTCTCGCCGGTGCCGGCGTAGAGCATCTTGTCCGGGCCGAACGCGATCCGCCCGCCGTTGTGGAGCTGCCCCTTGGGGATGCCCCGCAGGATGGTGTCGGGCGCGCCGAGCTGGTCGCCCTGGGGGCGCGACTCGTCGTAGATCATGCGGGCGATGCGGTTGTCGGACGCGGTGGTGAAGTACGCGTACACCTGGTGGTCCGTGCCGAACGACGAGGACACCGCGAGCCCCAGCAGACCGCCCTCGCCACCCGGGTCCACACCGGGCACCGAGCCCAGTTCGGTGGTCTTGCCGCCGTCCGCGGCGACCCGGACGATCTTCCCGGTGTCCCGCGAGGCGACCAGCAGATCCCCGCCCGGCAGCACCGCCACGCCCCACGGCGACTTCAGACCGGTGGTCAGGGTGGCGGTCACCTTCACCGAGCCCTTGGCGGGCGGCGCGGTCGAGGACGGTGTGGCGGCCGGCGAGCCGGCGCCCGCCGAGGCGCCGGGGCTCTTCGCCGGGGCGGTGGTGCGCCCGTCCTGGGGCTGCCCCCCGCCGGACGAGCAGCCCGCTGCCAGGAGCAGCGAAGCGGCGGCCAACACGGCGGTGTGGGAACGGCGTTGCACGGCAGTGATCCTCTCGTCGGCAGGGCGTGACAAGAACACCACATCGGGCCGCCGAACGTGCTCTCCCGTCCCCGTCCGTCCCCCGCCAGCACCCCGGACGGCCGCCACCGGGACCGCCCCGCCACCGGGGCGGGAGCGTACGGACGCTCCGCCGGGACTGCCGCGCCGCCGGTCCGTTCGCCTACCAGGACCGCCGCGCCGCCGGGTCCGTTCGCCTACCAGGACTGCCGCGCCGCCGGCAGCTCCGCGATCTCCGCCAGGTCCTCGCGGGTGAGCGCCAGGTCCGCCGCCTTCGCGTTCTGTGCGGCCCACCGCTCCTTCTTCGTGCCCGGTACGGGGACGACATGACGGCCCTGGGCCAGCACCCAGGCCAGCGCCACCTGCCCCGGCGTCGCGCCGTAACGGGCGCCGACCCGCCGCAGCCCGGCCACCACCGGCTGGTTCGCGGCCATCATCTCGGCGGTGAAGCGCGGGTGGCGGGCCCGTATGTCCTCCGGTTCGAAGCCCTGCCCCGGGGTGAGGGTGCCGGTCAGATAGCCGTTGCCCAGCGGCATCGCCGCCAGGAAGCCGACGCCTCGCGACTCGCACCACGGCAGCAGCTCCTCCAGCGCCTCCGGCGACCACACCGACAGCTCGGCCTGCACACTGCTGACGGGGAACACCTGCTGGACGCGCTCCAGTTGGGCCAGCGTCAGGTCGTGCATCCGGGAGCGGGGACGCACCCCGGACGGGCCCGCAACCCTCGCCGCCCCCGGCGCCCCCGCCCGCCGCTCCGTACGGCCCGTGCGCGGTGGCCGCACCTGCCGCACCGCCCGCGCGCCCACCGCGCACAGCCCCAGCGACCGCACCTTCCCGGCCGCCACCAGCTCCGCCATCGCCCCCCAGGTCTCCTCGATGGGCACCTCGGGGTCGGCCCGGTGCAGCTGGTAGAGGTCGATCCGGTCGGTCTGCAGCCGGCGCAGCGAGGCATCGCAGGCCCGCTTGACGTATCCGGGCCGCCCGTTGGCGACGATGTGCTGCTCGCCGACCAGCAGCCCGCACTTGGTCGAGACGAACGCCTCCGCCCGCCGTTCCCTGAGCACCCGGCCCACCAGCAGCTCGTTGGTGAACGGCCCGTACATATCGGCGGTGTCCAGCAGGCTGCAGCCCCGGTCCAGCGCGGCGTGCACGGCCCGCAGCGACCCCTCCCCGCTGCGCTGCGACTCGGTGTACCCCCAGCTCATCGGCATACAGCCGAGCCCGATGGCACCCACTTCGAGGGCCGCCGCACCGATTGTCCTGCGCTCCACCTGGCTGTGCCTCCGTCCCCTCGCCCCCGATCAAGGGCCAGACCAAACTAACGTCTGGACAGAACATCTCTTCGCATAGCCTCTGGCCATGGCAACCGCAGACCAGCACACCGACGCCAACGACGTCTGGCTCCCGATCCCGCCCGGCGAGATCGAGGGCCTGCCCGACGGTTTCCGCTACGTCCACTGGGACGCCGGCCCCGACTACCCGGCGGACCCGGACCGGTGTGTGTTCTACGCCGTTCCCTACATGAAGGGCGCGGAGGCGAGCCTGCGTCCGCTGTCCCGGATGAGCCGGGTGCGGGTGGTGCAGACCCTCACCGCCGGAGTGGAGCACATGCTGCCGGGACTGCCGCAGATGCCGCCCGGTGCCCAACTGTGCAACGCCCGCGGGCTGCACGACGCCAGCACCGCGGAGCTCGCGCTCACCCTGATCCTGGCGGCGCTGCGCGGCATCCCCGGCTTCGTGCGGAGCCAGGACGCGGGGGAGTGGCGGCCGGAGTTCCGTCCCGCACTTGCCGACAAGTCGGTCCTCATTGTGGGCTATGGTTCGATCGGCAGTGCCATCGAAGACCGGCTCACGCCTTTTGAATGTGCGCGGGTGGCGCGCGTCGCACGCACCGCGCGTGACACAGTGCGCGGCCCTGTGCATCCACTCTCCGACCTGTCCGCCCTCTTGCCCGCGGCGGACGTCGTCGTAGTGGCCACTCCGCTCACCGACGAGACCCGTGGCCTGGTCGGACGCGATTTCCTGGCGCGGATGAAGGACGGCGCACTGCTGGTGAACATCGCGCGCGGTCCGGTCGTCGACACCAAGGCGCTGCTCGCCGAACTGGAGGCCGGACGGCTGTACGCGGCGCTCGATGTCACCGACCCGGAACCCCTGCCCGCCGGACACCCGCTGTGGCACGCTCCGGGCGTGCTCATCACTCCACACGTCGGCGGCCCCAGCTCTGCCTTCCTGCCCCGTGCGAAGCGGCTGCTGAGGGAGCAGTTGACGCTTTTCGCGGCCGGCGAGCCCCTGCGCAACGTGATCGCCAGCGCCGGCTGAACCGGTTGCGCGTAGCGCTACGAGGCCGTACGACTGCAGGGGGTATTCAAATATCCGCCCCTGTCACGCTCCGTAGAGGTGCTATGTCCCTGAGTGACGGAACTGGTGTATCGTCCCGAGCGGGGATGGCGCCGGACGAAAGCGGCGCATGCGAAAGATCCGGAACGCGAGGGGGGCGACGGGCGATGTACGGCCGATGGACGATCCGCGAGATGCGTGATCCACGAGCGCCCGCGGGGACGCGGCGGGGCCCCCAGGCGCGCCGCTCGCGACGGGGCCCGGTACGGGACAGCGGGAGAGCGCGGTGAGCGCCCCCGGGGCGATGCTCTCCAGGCCGCCGGCGCCGGCCGGTAGCCCGCCGAGCGCGGTGCCGCAGATCGTCCTCGCCGTGGTCTGCGCCGGCTACGCCATCGGCGCCGCGTTCGGCTGGGGATCCCGCCAACTAGCAATGATCATGGGCGACTTCGGCCTCAGCTTCGCGGCCCTGGTGGCGGCGGTCTCCTGCGGTCTGTACGCGCGCAGGCACCGCAGCCGGTTCCGCCCGGCCTGGATGCTGTTCGCCGCCTCCTCGGGGATGGCCGGCATCGGCAACGGCATCTGGGGCTGGTACGAGGTCATCTTGGGGACGACCGTGCCCAGCCCCTCGCTGGCGGACTTCTGCTTCCTGCTGTTCGCGCCGCCGGCCATCGTCGGTCTGCTGGTGCTCGCCAAGCGGCCGGTGACCCGGGCCGGCTGGGTCTGCCTGGGCCTGGACTCCTGGCTGATCGCCGGATCGCTGCTCACCCTCTCATGGAGCCTCGCGCTCGCGCACACCGCCCACTTCCAGGGCAGCAGCGTGGCGCAGAGCGCGCTGTCGCTGGCCTATCCGCTGCTGGACATCGTCCTGGTGAGCATGGTGCTCGCGCTGCACTTCCGGCGCTCCTCCGTGCACCGCTCCGCCATCAACACCGCTGTCGCGGCACTGGCGTTGACGGTGCTGTGCGACGCCCTGTTCAGCTCGCCGCTGCTGCGTGAGCACTACCGCTCCGGCCAGATCCTGGACGCCGGGTGGTTCGCCGGTTCGATACTGCTCGCGTACGCGCCCTGGGTGGCCCGCCGCGTCGGCGAGGAGGAGCCCGAGGAGGCCGAGCCGGCCCGCCGCCCGCAGCCGCACGGCAGCCGCCCCATCGCCGGCTCGCTCGCCGCGCTCACCCCGTACCTCGCCGCCGCGGTGTGCACCCTGGGCATCCTCACCAACGTCCTGGGCGGGCGGCGGATCGACCGGGTGGTGCTCTTCACCGGCTGCACGGTCGTCCTCGCGCTCGTCGTCCGCCAGGGCATCATGCTGCTCGACAACATCACCCTCACCCAGGAACTGGCCCAGAAGGAGAACCACTTCCGGTCGCTGGTGCAGGGCTCCAGCGACGTCATCATGATCGCCGCCCCGTCCGGCGTGCTGCGCTATGTGAGCCCGGCCGCCGCCGGTGTCTACGGGCGGGACGCGGAGGAGCTGGTCGGCTCCGAACTGGCGTCGCTGATCCACCCGGAGGACCTGGGGCGGGTCGTCCACGAGGTCCGCCGGTTCCTCGCCGCGGCCCCCGAGGACGAACCGACCACCCGTATCGAATGCCGCTTCCGGGCCGGTGAGCAGCGCTCGGGCGGCGACGGCTGGCTGAACGTCGAATCCACGGTCAACCGCCATCACGGCGGCCTGATCTTCAACTCCCGCGACGTCACGGAACGGGTCCGGCTGCAGGCCCAGCTCCAGCACAACGCCTCCCACGACGCGCTCACCGACCTGCCCAACCGCGCGCTGTTCACCGAACGCGTCACGAAGGCGGTCACGGGCCGCCGGGCCAGCGACCACGACACCGCCGTGCTCTACATCGACCTCGACGGCTTCAAGCAGGTCAACGACACCATCGGGCACCAGGCGGGCGACGAACTGCTGGTGCAGGCGGCCCGCAGGCTCGGCGAGTCGGTGCGCTCCGGGGACATAGCGGCGCGGCTGGGCGGCGACGAGTTCGCCGCGCTGATCACGGGCGACGGCACCCGCGACCGCGCCGCCCGTGAGTTCCGGATCCATGAG
Source organism: Streptomyces sp. NPDC002446 (assembly GCF_053595675.1). NCBI lineage: Bacteria > Bacillati > Actinomycetota > Actinomycetes > Kitasatosporales > Streptomycetaceae > Streptomyces > Streptomyces sp. NPDC002446. The sequence goes on from NZ_JBSFYC010000012.1 coordinate 137,889, forward strand.
ATCGCCGACCGTCTGCGCATCAAGCTCTCCGAGCCGTACCGCATCGACGGCCGGGACGTCCGGGTGGCGGCCAGCATCGGCGTCGCCTTCGCCGAACCCGGCGTCACCCCCGCGGGACTGCTGCGCAACGCCGACCTCGCGATGTACCGCGCCAAGCAGGCCGGCAAGGGCCGGGTGGAGCTGTACGCCCCGCAGATGCAGGACGAGGTGGCGCACCGCGCCGAGCTCGCCTCGAAGCTGCGCACGGCCCTCCAGGAGGGCGAATTCGCCCTGCTGCACCAGCCGGTCGTCGAGCTCGCCAGCGGGCGGGTCACCGCGGTCGCGGCACACGCCCGCTGGCGCTCCGCCCAGGGCATCCTCTTCACCCCGGCCGAATTCCTGCGGGTCGGCGACCGCGGCCGCTACACCAAGGACGGCGACCGCGCCGCCGAGCTGGACCGCTGGCAGCTGGAGGAGGCCGTCGCGCAGGCCGCAGCCCGCCATCGCGCCGGCCACCAGATCCCGGTCGCGGTCCGGCTCTCCGCCCAGCGGCTGCTGGACCGCTCGCTCTCTCCCAAGGGCGTCGAAACGCTGCTGACCCGGCATGGTCTGCCCTCGCGGGCGCTCGTCCTGGAATTGTCCGAAAGTGATCCCCGGCTCCTGCTGGACGATCTGGAGCGCCGGCTGGTCGCGCTGCGCCGGCTCGGCGTACGGATCGCCCTGGACGGCTTCGGCAGCGGGTACGCCGCGATCAGCGCGCTGCGCCGGCTGCCCATCGACGTACTGCGGCTGGACCGCGGGCTGGTCGACGGCGTCGTGGAGTCCGCCCGGCTGCACAAGATCACCGCCGGGCTGCTGCGGATCGCCGGCGACCTGGGCATGCAGTCCGTCGCGGACGGCGTCGACCTGCCCGAGCAGGTCCTCGCGCTGCGCTCCATGGGCTGCACGCACGGCATGGGTACGGCGTTCTCCGGACCGCTGGACGAGCACCGGCTGCGGCGCGTCCTGACGCACACCGGCTACCCCGTGCCGGACCTGCCGGGACAGAGCCGTGCGGTGGTGCTCAGCGGCACCGGACTGCCGGTTCGGCACGGCGGCCTGGCGGGCCCGGAATCGCTCGTGCATCCGCCATTGCGCTCAAATAGTGAGACCTCCGTCCCACCCACTTGACACTCGGTGCACGACGGGGGGAGGGTCAGTGCCATGCGCACCCGAATTCTCGTACTTGGAAAGCGCGTCGGCTGAAGCTGGGCCCCGATGAAACCCAGCTGACCGCACCGACGCGCTCCCCTCGCTTGCCTCACGGCACGAGGGGTTTTTTGTTGCATAGCAACCTCACAAATCCCGCCAAAACCCTCAGCTTCGAGAAGAGACGCAGATGACCGAGCAGGCCTCCGGGGCCCACCATCCGCAGCCGCGGGCCCGTCACTCCGGCGGACCGCAGCAGCCCGCGACCGTCGAGCACGTCACGGGCGCGCAGTCCCTCATCCGTGCGCTGGAGGAGGTCGGGGCCGACACCGTGTTCGGCATTCCCGGCGGTGCGATCCTGCCTGCTTACGACCCGATGATGGACTCCTCGAAGGTCCGGCACGTCCTGGTGCGCCACGAGCAGGGCGCCGGCCACGCCGCAACGGGATACGCCCAGGCCACCGGCAAGGTCGGCGTGTGCATGGCGACCTCAGGGCCGGGGGCCACCAACCTCGTCACCCCGATCGCCGACGCGCACATGGACTCCGTCCCGCTGGTGGCGATCACCGGCCAGGTCGCCTCCAAGGCGATCGGCACGGACGCCTTCCAGGAGGCGGACATCTGCGGCATCACGATGCCGATCACCAAGCACAACTTCCTGGTCACGGACCCCGCCGAGATCCCCCGGACGATCGCCGAGGCGTTCCACATCGCCTCCACCGGCCGCCCCGGACCGGTCCTGGTCGACATCGCCAAGGACGCCCTCCAGGCGCAGACCACCTTCGCCTGGCCGCCGCACACCGACCTGCCCGGCTACCGCCCGGTCACCAAGCCGCACGCCAAGCAGATCCGCGAGGCCGCCCGGCTGATCACCGAGTCCAAGCGCCCGGTGCTCTACGTCGGTGGCGGCGTCCTCAAGGCCGGCGCCACCGCCGAGCTGAAGGTGCTCGCCGAGCTGACCGGCGCGCCCGTCACCACCACCCTGATGGCGCTCGGCGCCTTCCCCGACAGCCACCCCCAGCACGTCGGCATGCCCGGTATGCACGGCTCGGTCACCGCCGTCACCGCACTGCAGAAGTCGGACCTGCTGATCACCCTCGGCGCCCGCTTCGACGACCGCGTCACCGGCAAGCTCGACTCGTTCGCGCCGTACGCCAAGGTCGTCCATGCGGACATCGACCCGGCGGAGATCGGCAAGAACCGCGCCGCGGACGTGCCGATCGTCGGTGACGCCCGCGAGGTCATCGCCGACCTGATCGTCGCCGTCCAGGCCGAGCACGACGCCGGCCACAAGGGCGACTACAGCGCCTGGTGGAAGGACCTCAACCGCTGGCGCGACACCTACCCGCTGGGCTACGACCTGCCGGACGACGGCAGCCTCTCCCCGCAGCAGGTCATCGAGCGGATCGGCAAGCTCGCCCCCGCCGACACGATCTACGCCGCGGGCGTCGGCCAGCACCAGATGTGGGCCGCCCACTTCATCGACTACGAGCAGCCGGCGACCTGGCTGAACTCCGGCGGCGCCGGCACGATGGGCTACGCCGTCCCGGCCGCGATGGGCGCCAAGGCCGGGCAGCCGGACCGTACGGTCTGGGCGATCGACGGCGACGGCTGCTTCCAGATGACCAACCAGGAGCTGGTCACCTGCGCGCTGAACAACATCCCGATCAAGGTCGCGATCATCAACAACGGCGCGCTGGGCATGGTCCGCCAGTGGCAGACCCTGTTCTACAACCAGCGCTACTCCAACACCGTGCTGCACAGCGGCCCGGACGCGGACGGCAAGCAGCCGTCGGCCGGCACCCGCATCCCGGACTTCGTGAAGCTGTCCGAGGCGATGGGCTGTGTGGCGATGCGCTGTGAGTCCCCGGACGACCTGGACAAGGTCATCGCGGAGGCCAACGCCATCAACGACCGCCCGGTCGTGATCGACTTCATCGTCCACGAGGACGCCCAGGTGTGGCCGATGGTCGCGGCCGGCACCTCCAACGACGAGGTCATGGCCGCCCGGGGCGTGCGTCCCGACTTCGGCGACAGCGAAGACGACTGAGCCCAGGACGACACGGACGCACGGAAGAAGAGAGAAGACCATGTCCAAGCACACGCTCTCCGTCCTGGTGGAGAACACCCCCGGCATCCTGGCCCGGATCGCCGCGCTGTTCTCCCGCCGCGGCTTCAACATCGACTCGCTCGCCGTCGGGGTCACCGAGCACCCCGACATCTCCCGCATCACCATCGTGGTCAGCGTCGAGTCGCTGCCGCTGGAGCAGGTCACCAAGCAGCTCAACAAGCTCGTCAACGTCCTGAAGATCGTCGAGCTGGAGCCGGCCTCCGCGATCCAGCGCGAACTGGTCCTGGTCAAGGTCCGTGCGGACAACGAGACCCGCTCGCAGATCGTCGAGATCGTCCAGCTCTTCCGCGCCAAGACCGTGGACGTCTCCCCGGAGGCGGTCACGATCGAGGCCACCGGATCCAGTGAAAAGCTGGAGGCGATGCTGAAGATGCTGGAGCCGTTCGGCATCAAGGAACTGGTGCAGTCCGGCACCATCGCCATAGGCCGTGGCGCCCGGTCCATCACGGACCGCTCGCTGCGCGCGCTGGACCGCACGGCCTGACCACCCGTCCGCCGCGGCCCGACCGGACCGCATGGCGAGACCCACCGACCTTCCTCACCCCGCCCGACGTACTGTGTGGGCACCCCGCTACATCCAAGGAGAGACCCGAAGTGGCCGAGCTGTTCTATGACGACGACGCCGACCTGTCCATCATCCAGAACCGCAAGGTCGCGGTGATCGGCTACGGAAGCCAGGGCCACGCCCACGCGCTGTCCCTGCGCGACTCGGGCGTCGACGTGCGCGTCGGTCTGCACGAGGGCTCCAAGTCCAAGGCCAAGGCCGAGGAGCAGGGCCTGCGCGTGGTGACCCCGGCCGAGGCCGCCGCCGAGGCCGACGTCATCATGATCCTCATCCCGGACCCGATCCAGGCGAAGGTCTACGAGGAGTCCATCAAGGACAACCTCAAGGACGGCGACGCGCTGTTCTTCGCCCACGGCTTCAACATCCGCTTCGGCTTCATCAAGGTCCCGGCCGGCGTGGACGTCGCCCTGGTCGCCCCCAAGGGCCCGGGCCACCTGGTGCGCCGCCAGTACGAGGAGGGCCGCGGCGTGCCGTGCATCGCGGCTGTCGAGCAGGACGCGTCCGGCAACGCCTTCGCGCTGGCGCTCTCGTACGCCAAGGGCATCGGCGGCACCCGCGCCGGCGTCATCAAGACCACCTTCACCGAGGAGACCGAGACCGACCTGTTCGGTGAGCAGGCCGTCCTGTGCGGTGGCGCCTCGGCGCTGGTCAAGGCCGGCTTCGAGACCCTGGTCGAGGCGGGCTACCAGCCCGAGATCGCGTACTTCGAGTGCCTCCACGAGCTGAAGCTGATCGTGGACCTGATGTACGAGGGCGGCCTGGAGAAGATGCGCTGGTCGGTCTCCGAGACCGCCGAGTGGGGCGACTACGTCACCGGTCCGCGCGTCATCACCGACCAGACCAAGGCGGAGATGAAGAAGGTGCTCGCCGAGATCCAGGACGGCACCTTCGCCAACAACTGGATCGCCGAGTACAACGCCGGTCTGCCGAAGTACAACGAGTACAAGAAGGCCGACGAGGACCACCTCCTGGAGACCACCGGCAAGCAGCTGCGCAAGCTGATGAGCTGGGTGGACGACGAGGCGTAAGTCCGGCGGACAGGGGGTCGCGAAGCAGCTCGCGGCCCCCTCGTCCATGTGTCCGGGCGGGCGCCGCAACGGTGCCTTGTCCACCGCGTAGAACCACGCACGGGTGATCCTTCCGCAACGGCACAGGAAGCGCCCCACAACGCCACTACACTGCCCATCACAAGCGCGTTCAGGCCCACAACGTCGTGCGTCTTCCACGCGGCTTTCCCCCTTCACCGCCTTCGGCCGTCGGGACGGCCGTCCGCGAAGGACTAGTGAGGACTGAAGACCACGTGAGCTCGAAACCTGTCGTACTGATCGCCGAAGAGCTGTCGCCGGCCACCGTCGACGCCCTCGGCCCGGACTTCGAGATCCGGCACTGCAACGGCGCGGACCGCGCCGAGCTGCTCCCCGCGATCGTCGATGTCGACGCCATCCTCGTGCGCAGCGCGACGAAGGTGGACGCCGAGGCCATCGCCGCCGCCAAGAAGCTGAAGGTCGTCGCCCGCGCGGGCGTGGGCCTGGACAACGTCGACGTCTCCGCCGCCACCAAGGCCGGCGTGATGGTGGTCAACGCCCCGACCTCCAACATCGTCACCGCCGCCGAGCTCGCCTGCGGTCTGCTGGTCGCCACGGCCCGCAACATCCCCCAGGCCAACACCGCCCTGAAGAACGGCGAGTGGAAGCGCAGCAAGTACACCGGCGTCGAGCTCAGCGAGAAGACCCTCGGCGTGGTCGGCCTCGGCCGGATCGGCGTCCTGGTCGCCCAGCGGATGTCGGCCTTCGGCATGAAGGTCGTCGCCTACGACCCCTACGTCCAGCCGGCCCGTGCCGCGCAGATGGGCGTCAAGCTGCTGACCCTCGACGAGCTGCTGGAGGTCTCGGACTTCATCACCGTCCACCTCCCCAAGACGCCCGAGACCGTCGGTCTCATCGGCGACGAGGCGCTGCACAAGGTCAAGCCGTCGGTCCGGATCGTCAACGCCGCGCGCGGCGGGATCGTCGACGAGGTGGCGCTGGCCAGCGCGCTGAAGGAGGGCCGGGTGGCCGGCGCGGGCCTGGACGTCTACGCCGTCGAGCCCTGCACGGACTCCCCGCTCTTCGAGTTCGACCAGGTCGTCGCCACCCCGCACCTGGGCGCGTCGACGGGCGAGGCGCAGGAGAAGGCGGGCATCGCGGTCGCCAAGTCCGTCCGCCTGGCCCTCGCGGGCGAGCTGGTGCCCGACGCGGTCAACGTCCAGGGCGGCGTCATCGCCGAGGACGTCAAGCCGGGCCTGCCGCTCGCCGAGCGCCTCGGCCGGATCTTCACCGCACTGGCCGGCGAGGTCGCCATGCGCCTCGACGTCGAGGTCTACGGCGAGATCACCCAGCACGACGTCAAGGTGCTCGAACTCTCCGCGCTCAAGGGCGTGTTCGAGGACGTCGTGGACGAGACGGTGTCGTACGTCAACGCCCCGCTGTTCGCGCAGGAGCGCGGCGTGGAGGTGCGGCTGACGACCAGCAGCGAGTCGCCCGAGCACCGCAACGTGGTGACCGTGCGCGGCACGCTCGCCGGCGGCGACGAGGTCTCGATCTCCGGCACGCTCTCCGGCCACAAGAACGTCCAGAAGATCGTGGCGGTCGGCGAGCACACCATCGACCTCTCCCTGGCCGACCACATGGCGTTCATGCGCTACACCGACCGCCCGGGCGTGGTCGGCACCGTCGGCCGGATCCTGGGCGAGGCGGGCATCAACATCGGCGGGATGCAGGTCTCCCGTGCCGACATCGGCGGCGAGGCGCTGGTCGCGCTGACCGTCGACGACACCATTCCGCCGGGCGTGCTCGCCGAGATCTCCGAGGAGATCGGCGCGACCTCCGTGCGCGCGGTCAACCTCGGCGACTGACCGGCCGCCCTAGCGCAGGTCAACGGGCCCGGACCCCGCCTTTGCGGAGTCCGGGCCCGTTCGCGTGCGCGTTTGCGTGCGGGCGCCGGGCGGCGCGCAATGGGAACTGTGCACGGGAAACCGCGCATGCTCCCGCCGACGCGTGCGGAAGGAGAGGCCATGAACGCACCCCTGGGGGACTCCCCGCAGAGCCTGACCGGCCTGCATGTGGTCGACAGGGACGGCGCGAGGGTGGGCACGGTCCAGCAGGTCTACCGGGACGACGCCACCAACGACCCCGAGTGGATCACCGTCCGTACCGGGCTGTTCGGGCTGAAGGAGACCTTCATCCCGCTCGCCGGGGCCCGCCGCACCGGCGGTGAGCTGCATGTTCCATACACCAAGGACACCATCAGGCAAGCCCCGCGGATCGACGCGGACGGCCATCTGGACCCCTCCGAGGAGGACCGGCTCTACCGCCACTACGGGCTGGGCCGGCCGGGCTCCGCGGACCCCGCCGACGGGCTCGAAGGCGTCGCGGGCGACCCCGCGCCCGACACCGTCGTGTCGTCCGGCGCCCCTCCCCAGGCGGCGGGCGCGGCCGCCGGGACGGGCCGGGCCGGTGCCAGGACCCGGGCGATGGCGGACACCACCCACCCCATCCCGGGGCGCGGCGAACGCAACAAGCTCATCGACAAGGTGCCCGAGGTCGTGCTCTGCGAGGAGCAGATAGAGATCGGCGTCGAGGAGCGGGTGACCGGCCGGGTTCATCTGAGCAAGCACGTCGTCACCGAGGAGGTGCACCGCACGGTCCCGCTCGCCCACGAGGAGGTACGGGTGGTCCGGGAGAAGATCACCGAGGAGGACCGGCTGGCGGGCCGGACCGCCCCGCGGACCGGCGACCGCACGGCCGAGGTCGTCCTCCACGAGGAGCAGCCCACGGTCAGCAAGAAGATGGTGCCGGTCGAGCGGGTGTGGCTGGAGACCGAGCGGGTGACCGAGCAGCAGGAGATCACCGCGGAGATCCGCCGCGAGGAGATCGAGATCGACGACGGTTCGGGGCCGCGCAGGGACACCGGGCCGGACCGCCCGCGGTGAGGCGGACCGCACGGCCCGGGTCGTATACGTACGTTTAAGACAGCTGTCTGGTACACGCGTATGCGCGGAGCTAGGCTGCGCCTATGGGACACCGTGAAGACCTGCTGGAAGGCGCCAAGCGCTGCCTGCTGGAGAAGGGGTACGCGCGCACCACCGCGCGCGACATCGTGGCCGCCTCCGGCGCCAACCTCGCCTCCATCGGATACCACTACGGGTCCAAGGACGCCCTGATGCGCCAGGCGGTCATCGCGTCCAGCGAGGAGTGGGGCGCGAGCGTGGCGGAGGTGCCGGCCGCGACCGAAGGCGCGCGGGCGGACGCGGACCCACTGGAGCGGTTCGCCGCCGTCTGGGACAACGTCCTGCAACGGATCGCCACGGAACGGGAGTTCATCGCCGCCCAGGTCGAGGTGCTGGGGCTGCTGCCGCGCGACGAGGGCCTGCGCGAGGCGATCGGCGAGGTGCTGCCGGAGGGCAGCGAGGGGCTGGTCGCGATCTTCGAGGGCGTACCCGACACCGAGGTCGACGTGGACACCGCCCGCATCGTCGGCTCCTTCTACCAGGCCCTGCTGACCGGCCTGATGGTGCAGTCGCTGGTCACCCCCGACGCGATGCCGTCCGGGCGGGATCTGGCGGATGCGGTGCGGAGGGTTTCTGGGGCCTAACCCTTCCGCTGCGCTTGGCTGGCTGTTCATGTTTTCGGCTGTCCCGCCGTGGGGGTTTGTCGCCGTTGCGCCTGCGGCGGGCGTTGCCGCTGCGCGGGGCTGTTCGGCTGCCGGTGACGGTCCTCCGGGGCAGGGTGTCCGGACTGCTTCGCTTTACGTCCGGAC